>CAWUUP010000105.1:0-6821 GCA_963925255.1 uncultured Luteolibacter sp. | reverse complement strand
ACAACTTCGCCTTATCAGACGAGGTGTGGAACACGCTTTCGGCAGAGATCGCCGATTTCATTCTGAAACCGTCACCAAGTGCGCCGTGAGCTTCATGTGTCAGTGGGTCAGATGCGGCACCTTACCAATGCTAGGAATTTGCTTTTTCACTCATGGCGGAGAATGCATTGAAGGGCCGGTCTGGGCAGAGGAAAAGGGGATTATCGTCTCTAGTATTGCATCTGCCGTCCGCAGCCCGGAGATGATTGCGCCTTCGATGGATGCGCTCCAAAGATGATCTCCGCAGACGAAAACTCCAGCGTGTTGTCGATAGCCCGGGCCAACTAGGCTGCTACCGGGTGCTTGCTCTGGCAGTGCCCGTTCGATCCGCTCGGTCCGCAGGTGCCGCCATTTGCGAACGTCGTGGCCGAACCAACTTTCTAATTCCGCCAGCACTCGATCTTCCAAATTATCCGCTTCTGCCATCCCTAACACCGAAATTGAAATCAAAGCCTTACCCGGCGGCGCATAGTCAGGCGACACATCCGATGGCACGCACACGTTGTTCACCAAGCCACTGCCCGTGCCATTAAGCGCGATGATTGCCTCCCGAAGTGGCGAGCGAGTAGCTGCAAAATAGAGGCAAGTGACGGACCGCCACGCAGTTTCCACACCAGCCATTCCGGGGATTAACCGCGCCGCTGCTGCCGCATCCGTGGCCACGACCACCGCGTCCCCTGTGACTTGCTCGCCGGATTCGAGAGTGATGCCGTCTGGCCGGACTGCTGTGACCCGCGCCCCGAGCCGGAGTGATTCATCCGGCAAACGGGAGCCGAGCTGCCGTGAGATTTCACCCATCCCGCGCGCAGGAAGAGTCGCACTGCCTTGCGAAAACATCTTGAAGGTGAACTCAAACATCCGGCTCGAGGTTCTGAGATCTCGTTCCAGAAAAATCCCACCGTAAAACGCGCGGAAAAAACCATCAATCATCCGTGGAGAGAACCCCGCACCTTTGAGATAAGCCTCTGTGGTCATGTCCTCGTGGGCCGCTATCTCCGCGATGCTCACGCGGCTCATGCGCCACTTCAACAGGGCCACCCGAAACTTATCTGAGAACGACCCGATCGGTGCAAAGGCACTCACGAACAAATGCCTTGGATCGCGGAACACATCCATCACCCGCCGCATCTTGCCACCTTGATAAACCAGCGCACCCGGCTTGAAGCAGCGTAGGTCAAGACTCGTCTTATCCAGCAGAATCCCAGCTTCGGGATAGGCGTCCAGATAGACTTGAAATCCCCGATCTAGCAGAAATCCATCCACTCGATCTGTCCGCACGCGTCCGCCGAGAGCGTCACTCCCTTCGAAGATCACCGGTCGGGCACCCGCCTCATGCAGCCGAATCGCGCACGCCAGCCCCGCTAATCCGCCACCTACAATGAGCACGTTTTTTCCAGAAATATTCAAGGAATCTTATTCTTTTGGTTTTGGATTTCCTGACGGCGCATTGGCATTTCATCGATGAGGGAGAACCACTTTTCAAGATCCAGAGTGCCGAGCTGCCGAGCCTTTTCCCCACCATCCTTGCCGATGAGAATAAAGATGGCGCCTCCATCTCCTGCGACGAGCTTGAGCTGCTTCCGTAGCAGGTTAGTTTGCTCTGGAGTCAGCCTCACGGCGTTGGGAATAGGCGGAATGTCTCCAGAGACATCGATGATTTTCAGATGCTGATCTATGATTTTTTCCCGATGCCTGATAAGCGTAGCTGCTAACTTTTCCGCAGATGGACCGTCCGATAACGAAACCACAATCAGCCGATTCACGCCCCGAAAGGCATCGAGCGGTGCTGCAAGCGCCATGTTTCCCAAGATCGGAATGGTCGCGGCCACGACGGCAAGTGGAAATTTCATTAAGGAAACACTAGCGAGAATCGGCGTGCGGGCAACGCATGACTTTCGCCATGGTTTGTGACGAATCATGAATCTATGAATGCTGGGAATTTGATTTTTTCACCTAGCTCGTAAAACACACCGAAGCACCGGTCTGGGAAGGGGAAATGGGGAAATGGGGAAATTTTTGGTAAAATCTAAAAAGCTGCAATCAGAGAGACGAAGATGACTATTCCCGATCATTTGTCACGGATTGCAGACTCAAGGGCACAGTTCCCCGCCCTGCTGCTGCTTTTGGTCTGCTGCGGGGTCTGTAGTTGTGAGCTTACTACTTAGGGTTGTAACGCCTCACCTTGCGTTCATAAGACTCGCGAAAAAACCATTTGCAGCTCTGAAAAAACCAGCGGATTCTACCTCGGGAATCTCCGATAAAATGTTTATCCACCATGCTCTTCTTTGCACTCATTGCTAACCTCACCATCTTCACCGCTGCATGGGCGTTTTCTGTGAAATTGAAAAACTTTTCTCCAGTCGATGCGTTTTGGGCATTCTGCATTGGTCTCACCGCTGTGTTTTTTCTTTTCACGAAAACTCCAACTACCCAACCGCTAGTCGCCGGCATCCTGATCGCTACATGGTCTGTTAGGCTCGGCTGCCACCTAAGCCGCCGCATCGCGAAACACCATCCTTCCGAGGATTCCCGCTACCAAAAACTCCGTGAGATCTGGAGCGGAAAAGTGAACTCCATGTTTCTGCTGTTCTTCCTCGGCCAAGCGCTCTCGGTCTTCCTTCTCGCTTTGCCGTTTTACCTCATCGCAGCTGACCCCAACCCACGCTTCGATTTTTTCCCTATTCTTGGCACGCTGATCGCATCCATCGGACTCATCGGTGAAACCATCGCCGATCGACAAATGTCCACCTTCAAAGCATCCAATCCTGATCCTAAATCCATCTGCCAAGTCGGGCTGTGGAATTATTCACGTCATCCAAATTATTTTTTCGAATCCATGATCTGGTTCGGCTTTTTCATCTTCGCCCTGGGTTCACCGTGGGGATGGGTTAGCATTTACGCTCCCGTAATTATCACTTACCTTCTTCTCAAAGTCACAGGCATCCCGCCCACCGAAGCCTCCGCCATCCTCCGCAAAGGCGATGCCTACCGCGAATACCAACGCACAACCTCCGCCTTCATTCCAAAGTTCAAATCTCAAGTTTCAATTTCCAATGATAAATCCCTGTAAGCTCCACATCCCTTCTTCTTTGAGATTTATCCTAACAAGAGAAATGGAACCACAATGGGAGCGAAGCGAACATGGACGAACACAAAAATTTATTCTCTTCGTCAAATGAACACAGATGAACGCAGATAATGAATGAGTTACTCTTATCGATTAGTTGAAAGATAAATTCATCATAAGTCTTTGATAATTAATGTTTATCTGTATCCATCTGCTATTCATTTTTCCACCTAAGTTTATAGTCTGAAAAATTCATGAACACCAACGACCTCATCGCCTCCGGCAAACTTCCGGATTCCGTCATTCGTTTAGGCATCCGTCATCGCCTTGCAAACACGATTGCTCCATACGAGAAACTCGATCCTGAAGAGCGCCAAGCAAAACTCATAGCCCACATCGCGGAGCTGAAAACCATGCCGGTTGCGCTCGCAACCGACGAAGCGAATGAGCAACACTACGAGCTTCCAACCGCTTTTTTCAAACGCTGCCTCGGGCCCCACATGAAATACTCATCCGGCTACTGGGAAAATGGCGTCATCGACATCGCCGAATCCGAAGCAAGAATGTTAGAAATTACCTGTCAGCGCGCGGAGCTTGCGAACGGTCAACGCATTCTCGAACTCGGTTGTGGTTGGGGATCTGTTACTCTTTGGATGGCGAAACACTATCCCGACGCAAAAATCACCGCCGTCTCAAACTCCCGCACCCAGCGCGAACACATCCTCGCCGAGGCAGCGAAGCGCAATCTCCATAACATCGAAGTCATCACTGCGAATATGATCACATTTGAAGGCATCGGCGAGTCGGTTTTTGATCGTTGCGTCTCCGTTGAGATGTTTGAACACATGAAAAACTATCAGATTCTGCTCGAGCGTATTGCCAAATGGCTCAAGCCCGATGGTAAACTTTTTGTCCACATCTTTACTCATCGTGAAATCGCCTATCATTACACCGCAGAAAGCGAAGACGATTGGATGGCGAAATATTTCTTCACCGGTGGCCAAATGCCTTCTGATGATCTTTTACTCTATTTCCAAGATCAGCTAAGTATCGAACAGCATTGGCAGGTGAATGGTCAGCATTACCAAAAAACCTCAGAGGCATGGCTGAAGAACATGGACGATCATAAAGACGAACTCTTCCCGCTCATTTCCGAAACTTACGGTGCCGAAAACGCGGTCAAATGGTGGAACTACTGGCGTGTATTCTATATGGCCTGTGCAGAACTCTGGGGCTACCGCCGCGGACAAGAATGGATCGTTTCTCACTACCTCTTCAAAAATCGAAGTTAGCTCGGTAAATCACGTAGGCACTAAAGCTTAAACTAGCTTCTCGCTCAGCCTATCTTTCCAGAGCGTTCCGACGATACGCTCCTGCGCAACTTCCATCGCTTTTCGCTCAGCTTCATCAGCATCTTCATGACCTGAAAGATGCAGTAAGCCATGCACAAAGTAGCGTAAAATTTCCCGCCCGAGTGGCTCGCCGTATTCTTCAGCTTGGCGTTTCGCAACTTCTGTGCCGATCACAATTTCACCGTGATGGAACGTGATCACATCAGTGGGCCCTTCAATATTCATGAAATCGATATGAACTCGTTCACTGGTTTCATCATCTACCAATGCCACTTCAACTGTTGCGAGATGCTGTAGTGAATTTCCCTCATCCAATGAAACTTCGAGTGCCATCGTCGCAGCTTCAATACCAATATCCTCCAACGCAGTGAGCCAAGAAACTGGGATCTCAATCGCTTCCTGGTGATTTCCTATGATAATTTCCAATGCCATAATCAAAATGGATTTTTAGATAGTTTGCTCAGAAATCTTACTCGGGCGACTATCCATATAATCGCCTTCTTGATTCGAGCTTGTAGGACGCTTGGTCGATGTGCTGCGATCATCCGCAGGCTTCTGATAATTGATACGGCTATGTAACATACTTCGCAAAGTGTTAGCGAAACTCTCTTTTACTAAGGTCAGTTCGCTCATAGTTAGAGGACACACATCCAATTGTCCGTCGTGTATTTTTGCGCCCACGAGATCCTCGACCAACGCTCGAATTTTCGCAGGGGTCGGCTTACGCAGAGTTCTTGATGCGCTTTCAATCGTATCTGCCAAACAAATAATTCCACTCTCTCGTGTGCTCGGGCGTGGACCAGAGTAGCGAAAATTTTTCTCCTCAATTTTTGGTAAATCCTCGGCATTACCCAGACGTTTATCGACTTTTTCCATCTCCTCCTTCTTCTGTTCCTGAGCTTTACGGTAAAAGTAATACACGAGGGAATCACCATGATGTTCTTGGATAACCTCAATGATACGCGGATTGAGCTTATGCTTCACAGCGAGATCAACCCCATCCTTGACGTGCGCAATAATGATTAATCCACTCATGGTCGGCGTTAACACATCATGCGGATTCTCTCCCTCGTCATGCTGATTCTCTATAAAATAACTAGGCTTCTTTAGTTTGCCTACATCATGGAAATACGAACACACTCGGCACATCGGCGCGTTCGCACCAATTTTTTCAGCCGCTGCCTCTGCCAAAGCAGCTACCACCAAACTATGATGGAACGTGCCGGGAGCCTCTAGCTGGATTTGTTTCAGCAACTTGTGATTTAAATCACTCAGCTCCAACCAACTGATATCCGTAGTTAGCTCAAACATCAGCTCAAACATTGGCAGCAGGCCACTGACAATCATCGCCACCGCGAGGGCTGTAGCGAACGCGATCGCGCTTCCTACTCCTAAAATCTGCAATCGATCCATCGATTCTGGTCCGAATACCGCCATCACTTCCAGACGACCTAAAACCAAAGCCAGAATAACCATCACTGCACCCACATATATCCCCGCACGCAGCAACTGGATCCGCTTCCTAACCTGATGCACGCAAAGCACTGCAGTCATCCCCGCCACCAAACTAACAATCAAATAATTGATCACATCCGTAGCAGGAACCAGCATACAACCTATCAAGCTCACATATATCGCACTAAAACTACCCGCCGTCCGTCCGAGAAGAATTCCATGCAACATGGGAGCAAGCGCACACGGCACAAATAAATATCGAAAATCTTCAGGAATGGTACCGCCATCCGCCAAGCTCATCACCAGACGTGCCAACAATAGATGACAAAAGATTCCGCCGAAAACCAAAAGCACTCGGCTATTATTTCGGCAAATACTCGGAGCACCTACGTGGAACATCGCGAGCGCGGTCAGAGCTAATACTAAGCCGTAGACCATTCCTTTGAATGGATCGGTAGAAAAAGTCGCATCCGTCGATGCCTTCAACACCATCACCGCTACGCCCATCGCAAATATCGAATACAAGGCGATTTTAATCAAACGGCTCGTCTCCAACGCTTGGAGTGTCGCGTTCTCACTATGCACTCTACGCTTTTTCCCTAGGGAAAAGCCTTTTTTGGCTAGCTGCCAGCGCTTGATGCTATCAAGAAATCCCAAAACGTTGTTTTTTGTTATCCTGGCCCCAATTTCACTCAGGAAACTTGGGCGGGCGCGGAAACTAGCGAGAACTGACGAGGTTGGCAATCTAGATTTCCAATGCTGATTTTTAGCCATTTTTGCGAAATATCCTTATTTTAGGGATTTCTCAGCCCTCATTATGATTGATGTTTGAGCCTGATCATTTGAAGTTCCCGCCCGCATGTCGCTTTCTTCCTACGCATCCCCAACCCCAGCTCTCCAGAAAGAGG
>CAWUUP010000104.1:0-3742 GCA_963925255.1 uncultured Luteolibacter sp. | reverse complement strand
CTGGTGGAAATCCCGTGGCGACGTAAAAGTCACCGCCGAGGTTTCTCCGCACCACCTCCTCTTCACCGACGAAGATATCGGCGATTTCGATACGCATTACAAAATGAATCCGCCTCTGCGCGGCAAAGCCGATAACGAAGCCCTGCTTGAAGGCCTGCTCGACGGCACCTTCGACATGATCGCCACGGATCACGCTCCCCACAGTCCCTTCGAAAAATCCCAAGACTTCGTCTCCGCCCCCAACGGCATCACCGGCCTCGATACCGCGGTGGTCTCGCTCTACCACTACTTCGTGAAAGAAGGAAAATTCGGTTGGGATACGCTGGTGAAAAAATACTCCGCAGAACCCCGCCGCCTAATGTCCCTCGAGGTCCCAACCATCGCCGAAGGCCAAACCGCCAACCTCACACTCTTCAACACCGAAGCCACCTCCACCTTCACCAAGGACTTCATGAAGTCCAAATCCCAAAACACTCCCTTCCTAAACAAAACTCTACAAGGCCGCATCGACCTAGTGGTGCTGGGAGATGAAATTTTGTTAGAACGCCAGTAGCTGCGGCGTCCCGCCGCAGGCCGTGCGAGGAGCGTCTCGCTCCTCTCTTATCTTTCTTCCACAGATCACTTTCATGCACACCTGCCCCGTCACTTGCCCAACCTGCTTCGAGACGTTTGAAATCGCGATTCCTCCTGAATCCGAAATGCCGACTGAATACGATTACGACTGTGAAGTTTGTTGTCGGCCTATGTTAATCATCCTGAATTCATCAGATGACATCTACGCCCAGTCGTTAGCAGATTGCTGAGTGGTTACTTCGATGCAAAAATCACTTTATAAGCGTGATCCTCAGCGATCGAACGCGAGCGCAGCCCAAGCTCCTGCAAATGTGCTTCGTAAGGTAGCTGGCGGTTCGCAACGAAATGTAAGGTTCCATTTCGCTTCAAAGCTGCAGCAGCTGCACTGAGAAAGGCTTTCCCCAGATCCACATCCTTCGACTGCGCCGTATGAAACGGAGGATTGGCGATGATGTGATCATAAGCTTCCGGCAACCCAGCAGTGACATCGTGCCAATGGAAGTGAGCGTTTCCGGAAACATTTTTACGCGCGCATTCCAAAGCCCGTGCGTCGGCTTCAAACAAATCGATGCGTGAGATGTTCGGAGATTTTTCTAAAGCGATAGCACTCAGGAAACCCCAACCCGCTCCGATGTCAGCGACGTTTCCGCGCAGAGATACGGGCAAGTGCTCCGCCAAGAGCAGTGAACCGGGATCGATGTGTTTCGCGCTAAACACACCTGGCTGAGTAATGAATGAAGTTTCAGGAATTGATGATGGCTGCGCCAAATTCTGCCACTCCAATAATAAATCTGTATCCCATGGCTCGAGGTTAGAAACTCCAAAGGCACGGCATTTATGTTTCGAAACAGAAAAAGAAAGCGGCGTTGCTTTTCCAAGCTCTTTTTCAAAACGCGCTGCACCCGCCGTGTTCGCGATCGCTGTGATAAAAACCCCACCCTCGGCCAAACATTGTTGCGCCATTGCAAATCCAACTAAGGTCTCTTCTTTAGTCTTTCCGAGTAAAAACAACACCGTCGCAAATTTACCCGATGGATTATCTGTTAGAATTATCCCAGCGCGTTCACAAAGATTCGCCAATGGCTTGAGTGGTTGCCATGCAGTTAAATCAGGCAATTCCGGATGCGGCTCAGCTCCCAGAAACAAAATATTTCGCGGAACAGCACGATGTTCTCTCAACGCAAGAACCAAAGTCTCAAGTGCGGGATTCATCAGAGATCTTTTGTGGGCAAGATTTTCAACAATTCCACTTCAATGATTTTTTCACATTCGATGGTCTGATTCACACGGCGCAGCTTCGCTTCTTCGGCCAGTTGTTCCAACGCATCGATATCGTAAAGATAAACCTCTTCGATCTCACCTACCGAATGTTCAATGTCACGCGGCACGGCGATATCAATCATGAACAAGGGCCGATATTTTCTCGCACGTCGTAAAGATTCCACCTCATGGCGATGAATGATGGTATGCGGAGCACCGGTTGAAGAAATGACCACGTCGACCTTCTTCAGTTCATCCATCCAATCATCAAAACGCACTGCCCTACCGCCCATTTCCTCAGCGAGTTCAACCGCATGCTCGTGAGTTCGGTTTGCGACAATAATCGATTTCGCTCCACGTGAAACCAAGGCCTGCGCGGTCAATCGACTCATCTCTCCAGCACCCAGCACCATCACTTCGCTGTTTTTTAAATGTCCGAAAATCTTCTCCGCCAGCTCAACCGCCACGTTACCGATCGATGTCGATCCCTCTTGGATTGATGTCTGTGTGCGGACTTTTTTGCCGATACTGAAAACTTTCTGAAACAGCTTGTTCAGGATGGCACCGGTTGTCCCGGCGCTATGCGCAGCTTGATAGGCTTGTTTGACTTGTCCGAAAATTTCCGTTTCTCCGAGTAGCA
The DNA here is from genome assembly GCA_963925255.1 of uncultured Luteolibacter sp. Classification (GTDB taxonomy): domain Bacteria; phylum Verrucomicrobiota; class Verrucomicrobiia; order Verrucomicrobiales; family Akkermansiaceae; genus Luteolibacter. The sequence goes on along the minus strand of CAWUUP010000104.1, from coordinate 1,269 downwards.
TCGAATCCAGCCCGCTTACTACTTTGCATAAGTGCCTTGCGGCATCCGTTTTCTGATAGCGATAGAATGGCTCCTCGTGTCCGTGAACCTTTTCTGCCAAGGAATTTTCCAAACGCTCCAGTGCTGAAGTCGCATCGTCTGCGACGAAGTAAAACTCCGTACGGTTACAAGTGGAGACCACAACGCCTTCAGGCACTCCGGCTATTTCTAACAACTGCTGTGCAGCTTCGCCGAGCTTGGTCGTACCCACAGCAAAACGCTCCCGAACCTCTACAGGTGCGGTCTTGTGATTCACTCCCAAGCAAACGAATTCCATTTAGACAAAAGCAAAAACACCAAGTGAAAGGACAAACAATACAACTGCACCCAGTGCAAACCGCCGTCCCGTGATACCCCTCACCCGCTTAGTGACCATTAAAATGATATAACCTGCCCACACTCCAACTGCAGCGAATAGATGTCCCATTGCACCTTTACCTGAGGGCATGAACAACCCAGCGATGACGCCGATCGTTAACAGAAACATACCCAGCCAAAGCAACCGTTCCAGTGAAACTAACAGTTCGGGAACAGGCGGTAAGTTCCGGAACAAGCCTCCTTTGAGATGATGCTCCTTGAGTTGATGATCCAACACCAAAAACATCACACCCGCCACCGCTGCCAACGCCAATGCTCCATAAGCTAGAACCGACATCGCAGAATGAGTTTCCCCCCAGAAGCTCGTATTCAAAATCTTCTCTGGATTCGCCGCCAAACGCCCGGGTAACAACGCGAATCCTTGGAAAATCACGACCACCGGCGCGGTGAAAACCCCGAGCAAAGAAATCCGATATACTGGGCCAACCAACAGATAAAACAAGGTCAGTGACCAAGCAAGAAACACGGAAATCTCAGCACTACTCCGCAACGGGCAAGCTCCGCGCATTTCTCCACGCATCGCAAGATAACCCATCTGGCAAAGCATCACCCCTACCATCCACCATACCGTCCAACGGCTTTTATTGCCTTGACGCAAAATTATAAGCCCGCGCACACCAGCCAAAGCGGCGAGCAAAGTTGCAGCGATCAAAAACCAGCGGTCCATGCCCCTTCAATCGCCTCTTAACTCACAACTTGCAAGTCTAGGCTTGGGCGATGAAAAGATAAGTCCTATGTCACATATGAGACTTGTCTTTTTTTATCCTCCCAGCTTTCTCATTTCCCTAGATAAAATTCATGTTTAGCCTTCGCACATGAATGAAGAAATCGAGACTCCTCTCTGGAAAGGCA
>CAWUUP010000103.1:0-2520 GCA_963925255.1 uncultured Luteolibacter sp. | reverse complement strand
TTTCATGACTCATGTAAGCTTTCGCAGTCTCAACCAAATTCGGAATTAAATCATATCGACGCTTCAACTGTACATCGATCTGTGAGAATGCATTTTTATACGTGTTACGCAGTCTCACGAGTCCGTTGTAGACCGCCACAGCAAAAATGCCAATGAGAGCTAGCAATCCAAAGAAAACAATAATTACCATAATAAAACCTGTGGTCATAATGGTGATATTTTTAGTGCCCCGAAATTCGAATGACTATAATAAAATAGACTAATTTCTGCTGCGTCTGCGATCACCACCCCACATGGATTGACCATTTAGAAGGCGCTCTTTCATATCAGCAGGAATTGAATCGGTTGAATTAATGTAATCTGTGGCAGCAGCCTTATCTTCCTGCATCCACCGGGCAGCAAGCACTCCTGTTGCACGACTCCGATCGCCCTCATCCGCAATCATCCCAGCCACTTCAACAAGCTGAGCGGGAGGAGTGGTGCGGTTGCTCCAAATGTAGCTCTCAGCAGCGCGGTCTTTAACATCTGGTGAAGTCTGTGATTGAATAAAATTCAAAGCCGCAGCCGAATCAGAAGCGGCCCAGATCGGCATCACTTCACGCATCGAATCACGCTTCGCCGCATCATCGAGTGTATTCAACCAAGTCATCGATCCTTGCACATCCGTCTTGGCGTAATTCTTAGCAACCAACGGTGCCGCTTCAGCACGAGCTTCTAAATCCGTCATCTTACCAAGCTCTGCGGCTGCCATTATAGGATTACTCTGTGCCAGCCCTTCAATTGCGGCAGACATCGCACGTGCTCGCTCACTTTCAGGTAATCCAGCTATCCACGCAGATGCCTGACTAAAATCTTTCTGTGCCCATTGCTTGGCGATACTTTCGTATGCACCACCACGAGCTTCATCGCTCATTTCACCAGCCATACCAGCCGCCTTCATCGGATCGGTTTTTGCGACCTCAGAAAGCACTGTGCTCATTGCCGCTTCGCTATTATTCGTCAAACCTGATGCCCAAGCCATAGCTGCTGTCGGATCCTGTTTTGCCCATTCTCCTGCGATAATTTCCGCTGGACCTTGAGCACCCATTCCTCCACGGCCTCTTCCACCCATCATGTTCATCATTGCGAACTGAGCAGGATTTTCCGTGTAATACTTCGCTGCATTTACAGGATCTGTACTCGCCCATCCTTGTAATACGGTTGGCCTGACAAATGCACCACCGAAGCCCATGGTATCTGTATAAGCCATTGCTGCAGTTGGATCAACTTCTGCCCATTTTCCAAAAAGCAATACTCCCGCGAGAATGCGCTCATTAAATGGCAATGACTCTAGTTTATCTGCCTCAGCAGTAAACTGACTTGGGTCTAAGTTGGCGTAATAATCTAATAATGACTGAACCCGATTACTCTGGCCGGGTTGGCGATAGATTTCATCCATGCTACGGATCTTCTTCTCGCTCCTAGAGTCCCGTGTCTTATCCAACCCACCTCGGTCCGAACTGCGAGTGCGCATTTGTGATTCAATTGCTGCGATCTCCGAATCTGGATCGTTCCCTTTTTTCCCGATCCCGAAGCCCACACCCAAACCAATCGCCAGCGCTGCACTCGGAATTAAAATAGAATTCTTCATATAATTTTACTGTGAACCTCAGTGAATCTTAAAAGTTGCGCGGAGACTTAAACTAATAAAAACAAAAAAGCCGCATCCAAAGATGCGGCTTTTTGTAAAACTGAAACGAAAGGTCGATTAACGTTTCGAGAACTGGAAGCGGGCGCGAGCACCTGGCTGACCTGGCTTCTTACGCTCTTTCATACGTGGGTCACGTGTGAGGAAACCTTGTGGCTTAACTAAACCGCGGTTAGCTGGGTCAACCTTGGTAAGAGCGCGGGAAATCGCATGACGGATTGCAATCGCTTGTGCGTTTTTTCCTCCACCTTTAACTACGACCTGCACGTCGAACTTGTTAACCATGTTAACCACTTGGAAAGGTGCGATAACGGCATTTTGAAGATCAATCGTTGGGAAGTATTCTTCGAAAGAGAGACCGTTGATGGTCATTTCTCCGGAGCCTTCGGTGACCCGTGCGTGGGCAACAGCAGTTTTGCGGCGTCCGGTGGAACTATGAGTAACAGTAGCTGGCATAATATTAGGGAAATTGTAAGTTATCGAACTTCGTGAGCAACAGGTTGCTGAGCTTCATGTGGGTGAGTTGCACCGGCGTAAACTTTCAGTTTGCCGAATTGTGCACGACCAAGACGAGTTTTAGGAATCATTCCCCAAACAGCGCGCTCAACCAACATCGTAGGACGACGCTCACGGAGTTTGTGAGGGGTTTCGACTTTTTTGCCGCCGACGTAACCAGTGAAGCGGGTATAGATCTTTTCGGTTTCTTTATTTCCACTCAGAACGCATTGGTCTGCATTGATCACAACGACGAAATCGCCAGTGTCAACGTGAGTCGTGAAAATCGGCTTGTTCTTACCACGCAGTAAACGTGCAGCTTCAACGGCGATTTGGCC
>CAWUUP010000102.1:0-5086 GCA_963925255.1 uncultured Luteolibacter sp. | reverse complement strand
CGGTGTAGGGTAGGTGTGCTTGAATTCGTTGTCCGGTGAAGCGATCGGCGATGGTGGCGACCATTTGTTCAGAAATAGAATCACCTGTTAGTTCACCTCGGTTACTTGCGATGAAGGCAGCGTATTGGAATTCATTCGGTCCTGTGCAAACGAGTCCGTTGCGATCCACGTGTGCAGAGAGGTAGGCAGTATCTGGGTTATTTCCACGTGCGACTAACAATCCACTGTGGCGCTCGACTGAAATATCTAACTCTTCGAGTTCTCTGCGAATCACTCGAAAAAACGAATCTTCAGCACCTACGACGGAGGGTTCCCGTATCAGATGACGTAGCGTGATTAGTAAGCCAGAAAGATCTGCTGTGGAGGATGAACGCATAGCTGTGTTTCTCTTATTTTCCTGAGGAGATAGACCATGAGGCTTCGCCGGATTTAAATAACTCAAGACTGAGAGATTTAATATTTATTTCGATATACTCACTGATTTTTCCGATTGCGATCCAAGTGTTAGGTTTGTTTTCGCTGGCTTTGAAGCGGAGTTCTGATGCTGCGGAAATGATATTTGGAGTGATGGGAAATACCTCATAGAGCGTTGGATCGATGTTAGTTTTTTCAGTTAAGCTCAGAGTTATCACTACCTGTGTTTTGTCGGCTGTGAATTCTAGTTTTCCTCCATCAAGTGGTTTTGGGATAGCTCTGTAGGCTGCCTGGATGACTGAAGTATCGCCTTTGGTGGAGAGCGTTAATTTAGCTTCTCCCGGCACACAGTTGGATTCGTTGCAGGTTAGCCATGATAGCTTGGCTTTGATTTCTGGAAGTGAGCCTTGTGCATCTTTGGGTGGGTGGATTGTGACGGGAAATATAACTTCACCCTCATAGCCGAAACTCGGCAATTCACCGGTAAGTAATCGTTTGGGGGCTGGATATTGAATTTCGTCGAGTTTCCAGCCATCGGGAAGCGCTGCTTCGATTTCAATTGGAATACCGCCCTCGCCAGGATTTTTCCAATAGGTGTGCCAGCGCTCAGATACCTTCATTTTAATGATACTGTGGATGGGTTCGCCTTGAGTAATGCTTTGGGTGGCGGTCACCCAAGTTGCTGTTGCATGTTGTTGAGCCAATGCAGAGGTTGCAATTAAGACTGAAATCAATGCGGTAGCTCTCATACACATATACATGTAGATAGATACGTGTTTGGCAAGAGTTGGATTATCGTAGGTCCTCCATTTTTAATGAAGCATAATTCTTGAGAGAAATGAATGAAACTGTAAGTATCCTGCCATGATGAATCATCTCATACATTTTGGAGCGGTCTTTGGACTTGCCTTAACGTCAGTTCAAGCGGAAGTAAAAATGACTTCAGGCATAGGAACTTTGAATTTTAGGGGTGGAGAAGGTCCCGGAAAAGGCAAGCACGTGGTTCTTTTAGCGGGGGATGAAGAATACCGATCCGAGGAATCGATGCCGATGCTAGCCCGTATTCTTGCTGAAAAACACGGTTTTGAGACCACAGTTCTGTTTTCTGCGGATGCAGATGGGACAATCAACCCGAAGGCAACTGACAGCCTAATGGGTGCTGAGGCCTTGGATAAAGCTGATGCTTTAGTGATGTTGCTGCGGTTCAGGAATTGGAATGATGAAACTATGGGTAAGTTGAAAGCTGCGGTGAATCGTGGCGTGCCTATGGTCGCCTTGCGCACCAGTACTCACATCTTCAACTTCAAGAAAAACAGTGCATGGGCTGACTGGTCCTGGAATCATGAAAGTGGCGGCTTTGGACGCAAAGTTCTTGGTGAAACATGGATAAGCCACTGGGGTGATCATAAAAAGGAGGCGACCAAAACCGTTAAAGAGTTGGGAAATGAAAAGAATCCGCTGCTCAATGGAGTCGTGGAAGTTTTCGGTGATACCGATGTCTATGAAGCGGCTCCTCCAGCTGATGCGACGATTCTTCTGCGCGGGATAGTCCTCAAAGGAATGAATCCAACGGATGAACCAGCGGTTTATGAGAAAAAATCTAAGGGTGGAGCGGTTCAAAAGGTCAATGATCCTGCAATGCCTGTGGCATGGTCGCGTGAAGTGAAAAACGAAGCGGGAACGACCAATAAAGTTTTAACGACCACTATGGGGGCTGCGACAGACTTGGTTGACGAGGATTTGCGTCGGCTTGTGGTCAATGGAGTATTCTGGGGATTAGGGATGGAAGTACCCGAAAAAGCTGAGGTTTCCATATCAGATAAGTTCAAGCCGTCGAAATATGGTTTCACTGGATCACAGACTGGCAAGAAGGCTGCAGATTTTGTTGAATAATCGGCGCTAAAATTGCTTTGAAAAAGGTGAGACTATCTTCTCACCTTTTTTTGTGCCTTAATATCCCGAGCGGATGTTAGAGCATCTCTTTAAATTTATATCGAAAATATGCAACAAGAGCTGGAATTAGATACACACCAAAAAGCCCTTAAAATTAACTTAGACTCTAGATGGTATGGGACTTTTGCTGAGATTGGTGCTGGCCAAGAAGTTGTGAGATGGTTTTTCCGCGTTGGTGGTGCCGCAGGAACTGTTGCCAAAAGTATGTCGGCTTATGACATGACGGTGAGTGATGCAATTTACGGCAGTGGCGATCGCTACGTCTCGCAATCCCGATGTCAATCGATGCTGGATCGTGAGTTCGGTCTGAATGTCGAGCGTCTCGCTTCACAACGGGGGGATAGCACCGCGTTTTTTGCTTTTGCTGATACGGTTGTCGCTCGATCTTATCAGGGTGGAAACGAGTGCCATGGCTGGATGGGTTTGAAATTTCAATCCCGCCCGCATGACGAGCCTAGCCAAATCATGATTCATGTAAGGATGCTCGATGCAGAGGCATCCTTGCAACAAGAGGCGCTGGGTATCGTTGGGGTGAACCTTCTTTTCGGTGGATTTTTTCTACACCACGAACCCGAGCTACTAGTCGAAAGCTTGCTTGATAAACTCACCACAGGTCGAGTCGAGATCGATATGATTGAGTTTCGTGGTATTGAATTTCGAGCCGTGGATAATCGTTTGATTGCGCTAAAACTCGTGCAGCTCGGTTTAAGCGGAGCCGCGATGTTCAGTGCCAAAGGTGAAGTCCTCCAGCCTTCCGAAGCTCTTTATAAAAAGACGGTGCTTGTAGAGCGGGGGAGTTTCCGTCCACCGACTCATGTGAATTTCAATATGTTGGAATGTGCTTTGCAGAAGATCAAAGATGATCCCTCGCTTGCGGATAAAGAAGTTCTGCCAATTTTTGAGCTTACGATGCGAAACCTTCTTGCTGGCGGTAAGGATGTGGATCGCCGAGATTTCCTAGCACGTGCTGATCTTTTGGCCGCTTGCGGGATGACGGTTTTGATTTCTGACTACTTCGAATATTATCGCTTAGCTGCATACCTTTCTTGGCGGACGAAAGAAAGAATCGGAATTGTCATGGGAGTGCCTTCGCTTATTGAGCTTTTCGATGAGAAATATTACACGTCTTTACCGGGTGGTATTTTGGAAAGCTTTGGTCGCCTATTTAAACATAACTTGAAGCTGTTTATCTATCCTCTCCTTGATCAAAACACTGGCACGGTCATTACGAAGGATACGATGAAAGTTGCTCCAGAGTTGAGTAAGCTTTATGGTTATCTAGCAGATCGCGGTAGCTTCATTGGCCTCGATAATTACGACCCAAATGTGCTGAGTATTTTATCAAGAGATGTTCTCGCTAAGATCAGTAAAGGTGATCCAAGCTGGGAGGATATGGTGCCAAAAGAAGTGGGTGATTTAATTAAGAATCGTTGCTTCTTTGGCTATTGCTCAAGATGATTCAGGACTCCTTCCATCTGGCGGTGATATCGCCATACGCATCGATTCTTCTATCTCTGAAAAACGGCCAGATTCGGCGGAAATTTTCGACCTGTTGAAAATCGACATCATGATAAACGATCTCTTCGTTTTCCACCGATGCTTTAGTAACGATTTCACCATAGGGATTTGCGACAAAAGATTGGCCCCAAAATTCGGTGCCATCATGCGTTCCTGCGCGGTTGATCGCAGCGAGGTAGCAACCGTTAGCAACTGCGTGACCACGTTGCACCGTTTCCCAAGCGCAATGCTGTGCCTTTCCTAATAAATCTTTTTCTTCAGGTAGCCAGCCAATCGCGGTCGGATAAATTAATAACTCGGCACCGCCCAACGCCATGAGTCTCGCCGCTTCTGGGAACCATTGATCCCAGCAAATCAAAACACCGATTTTACCATACGCTGTATCCCAAACAGGCCAGCCACTGTCGCCGGGTGTGAAATAGAATTTTTCCTCGAATCCTGGATCTTGAGGAATGTGAGCTTTTCGGTAAATACCGAGCTGAGTGCCGTCGGCATCATGCACGACAGCGGTATTATGATACATCCCCGGTCCGCGATGCTCGAATAGTGAGGAAATCAAAACCACGCCGAGCTCTTTGCTCAGTGCTCCTAAGCGATCCGTGAGAGGGCTTGGAATACGGTCAGCAAGTTCAAATCGATCAGTGTCTTGAACGGTGCAGAAATAGGGAGTTAGAAATAACTCCTGAGTAGCAATGATCTGCGCGCCGTTTTTTGCAGCTTCTCGGATCAATTGCTCGTGGTGATCGTAGGCAGTTTGCTTATCTGTAAATGTCTTGGACTGAAGAAGTGCGATTTTTGGCATGACACGTGTGGTTGCATCAAATTATTGCCACTAGCAATAAAATATCAAGGTTCACCTTATTGGGTTAAATTCGCTGTTCGTATTTAGGATGGACTACTATGCGTCTAGTAATTGAGTGTAAAAGTGACTGGTTCGTAACACGATTGTCCTTTTATAAGTCGATCTTGAGTAAGGGTTCGGGCCGTTTTGTATCTCGATAAGCAGGGTTATGGCCCAGTTGAATCCATTCTATCTCAAGTAATTCAAGGGATTTGAGGGGTCTTAAAAAAACTTCAAAAAAATCAAGAAAACGTATTGACGCAGGGTGGGGTTGGCATGTAGTTTCCGCCCGCCGTCGCGAAATGCTTCGGCGCGAGAGACTCTCAGTCGGTCGCGGTAATAAGTATGAAGTGAGCTTGT
>CAWUUP010000101.1:0-2962 GCA_963925255.1 uncultured Luteolibacter sp. | reverse complement strand
GTCCCCGCGACGGACTGGGACTGCAAGTCCCAGCCACAGATAAGAGACCAATCAACTCAGATGCTTGAGAATGTTCAGTGCAAAATTTTCTGAGATTCCGGGAATTTTGGCGATTTCTTGGGTGGTTGCTTTACGAATGCGGGCGACGGAGCCGAATTTTTCCAAGAGCAGGGCTTTGCGGCGTGGCGACATACCGGGGCAATCATCTAGGGCGCTTTCTTTCATGCGGCGGCGGTAGAGGAGCTCGTTGTAGCCGTTGGCGAAGCGGTGGGCTTCGTCGCGGATGCGTTGCAGGAGTTTGAGGGCGCCGCGGTCGTGGGGGATGAGGAGGGGCTCGGATTTGCCCGGGAAAAAGACTTCTTCGTGTTGTTTGGCGAGCCCGATGATGGGAAGTTCCTGCAGGCCGAGTGCACGAAGTTGTTTGAACGCGCTGGAGAGCTGGCCTTTCCCTCCGTCCACGATGACGAGGTCCGGGAGAATAATTTTGGCTTTGCCGTCTTTGGCGAGTCGGCGTTGTTGATCGATCAGGGATTCTTGTGAGTGTTCGTTTTCCTCGGAGGTGTTTTCACGAAGGATACGGGAATATCGACGCATTACCACTTCCGCCATCGATGCGAAGTCGTCTTGTCCGGTGACGGTTTGAATGCGGTAACGGCGGTAGTTTTGGTTATCTGGATGACCGTTGGTGAAACGCACCATGGAAGCGACGATGTGGTTCGATGAGACGTTTGAAATATCGAAACACTCCATGATGCGTGGTGGCGCACTAAGCCCGAGAGCTTCTCCGAGGTCGGCGAGATCTTCGGTGGGTTTGACAGTGGTTGGAACACCGCGTCCACGCGCGAATTGGCGGGTGGGGGTGAGGGTTTTTTTGAGGTTGGCGATGATGTCCCGAAACGTTGCCGCTTTTTCGAAATCTAACACTTCGGAGGCAGCTTGCATTTCGTCTTCGAGTTCATCGAAGAGTGCCTTCTTACCTTTTCCTTCGAGGATTAGGCAGGCCTCTTGGATTTTTTCTAAATAGTCTTCCTTAGAAATACGGCCGATGCATGGGGCGGAGCAGTTGCGGATGATATCGGCGTTGCAGTGTTTGTAATCTTTCTCGCCGGGAATCGCTGCGCGGCAGACGCGGAGGCCGAGTCGACGGTTGAGCCAGTTGATAGTCTCGATCAGCGCGCTGGAATGCGGAAACGGGCCGAAGTAGCGGGCGTTGTCTTCTTTTTTAGAACGAACGTAGGAAAGGCGAGGCGTGGGATCGGTGAGGCGGACGCGGGCGTGTAGGAAACGTTTGTCATCTTTAAACGCGACGTTGTAGCGCGGGCGGTAGTCTTTGATGAGCTTGCCTTCTAGAATCATCGACTCTTCATCGTTGCGAACGACGTGGAATTCAAAATCATGGATCGAATCCATCAGCGCGCGGGTTTTGAGGTTGGCGCGATTTTTTCCTGAAGGCACGAAGTAGGAGGAGACCCGGCGTTTAAGGTCGATCGCTTTTCCTACGTAGATAATCGAGCCCAAGCGGTCTTTCATGATGTAGACACCGGGCTGGTGCGGAACATCACGGAGTTTGGCTTTGAGCTCTTGGGAAACCATGGATGGGAGAAAAATAGACGGTAAAGCGGGGAATGCCAGTCACTATCTTTGTGGGTCTTAGATGGTTTCGGGCAAAATTTACAAGGAGGGAATGAGGAAGATGGGAGAACGGGGAGTGCTCGGTTTCCTGATTTTTTTTAGTGGGTTGAATTTTTTATAAAACCTTAAGATTCTTCCTCCTTTCCTCCGTATAAAATAAGCAGGAATTACCTTAAGCCCGATTTCACCCTGAATCTGCTCTGGTCAGTTGGTGATTCGTGATTCAGGTTTCGTGGAGATGAATGGGCAAGAAATTCGAGAGGTATTGGATAGAGCGAGGGTGATGCCCAGCAAGCAGCTTGGGCAGAACTTTTTGATCGATGCAAATATCTCGCGTTGGATTGTTTCCCAGTTGGAGCTGAAACCAGATGAAGCGGTGGTGGAAGTGGGGCCCGGCACGGGATCTCTGACGGAACATTTATTAGGAAAAGCCCGGCGGGTGATCTTGATCGAGTTTGATGCGAGGTTGGCGGAGGATTTGCGTAATCGCTTTAAAGACAGGGATGATGTGGAAGTGCATCTGGCAGATGGCGCGAAGTTTGACCGACGGTTTTTATTCAAACATCGGCCAGTAAAGTTTCTTGGGAATCTTCCTTACTCCTCGGGTGGGGCGATTATGAAAAATCTGATGAGTCGGCCGCATCCGTTTTCTCGGGCGGTGCTCATGTTGCAGAAGGAAGTGATCGATCGCTTGGGTGCGCAGCCGGGGACGAAGGACTATGGAATTTTGAGTTTGCGGATGCAGGTCAACTGGAAGATCCAACCTTTAAAAGTCGTTCCGCCAGAAGCGTTTCATCCGCGGCCATCGATTGACTCGGCCGTGGCGGTGCTGACTCCGCGTGAAGATAAAGACGCGCCGGTGTTTGATGCGCGTTTGTTTGATGAATTGGTTCGCAGGGGATTCGCGCAACGTCGCAAGCAAATGGGCAAACAACTTCCCGATACGCATGATTGGAAAGAGATTGCTGAGCAACTCGGCTTGTCGACCACTGTCAGAGGAGAAGAGTTAGATTTGCATAAATGGATCGAGCTCACACGTGCTTACGACACCCATCCACTGCGGGATAAGCCACAGAACGACGATGAGATTTTCGATGTGGTGGATGAAAACGATGTTCCTGTCAGTAAAGCGACTCGTGCCGAAGTGCATGCGAAAAATCTCATCCATCGCGCGGTGCATGTTTTAGTTTTCAATCGTAATGGCGACTTGTGGTTGCAGAAAAGATCGTCACGCAAAGATAAGAATCCAGGCGTATGGGATTCTAGTGTCTCAGGTCATCTGGATGCGGGAGAGGATTATCTAACTGCCGCGATCCGTGAACTGGGTGAA
>CAWUUP010000100.1:0-15558 GCA_963925255.1 uncultured Luteolibacter sp. | reverse complement strand
TGAGAAAAATGATGCGGTGCTTTTAATGAAAGGGGCACGGACGATTGTGGCGAAATACGGTAGTCCATTGCGGATCAATTCTACGGGAACGCCCGCGATGTCGAATGGCGGGCAAGGGGATTTGCTCTCAGGTGTTATCGGCGCGCAGCTTGCGGGAGGGATGGATCACTTCGATGCAGCGGCGTTCGGGGCTTGGTTATGTGGTTACGCGGCGGAGCTTTCACAAGAAGCTTACGGAGATGTCTGCACTGCGACAGATACGGCGGCTAGACTTGGAGAAGCGATGAGGAATTGGCGAAGGAGGTAGAGGAGAGTGAGAGAGGAATTGATTCATGGCGGCGGATGCATTTTGAGTGATGTATCATAGAAATAACAGCCCTCTCATCTACACTGCGCTCCGATCGACGCCATGTCACGCTTACCTGCGCTTCTTGCCACCAACCTTTTTCTTGCGAATCGGTCTGGATGGTTCGTCGTCTAGGAGAGCGGTGTAAGTGTATGGAAAATCCTCTAGCTTGCGTCTAGTGATCGTTTGGTTGACGTAGATCTCTACGGATTTTGCGAAATCAAGTTCGTCGGCTGTTAGAATGGTGAAGGCATCGCCTTCGGCTTCGGCACGACCAGTCCGGCCGATGCGGTGGACGTAGTCCTCGGCGTTTTCTGGGACGCGGTAGTTGATGACGTGAGTGACGCCTGAAACGTCGATACCACGTGCCGCGACATCGGTGGCGACGAGGATTTCGAACTCACCGCTTTTGAAGCCAGCGAGGGCTTTCATGCGGTCGGTCTGATTGATGTCGGAGTGCATGGCCGCAACTTTGGATTGGCCAGTGCCTTTGATCATGCCGGTGACTTCATCGGCTTCACGACGCGTGCGAGTGAAGATCATGACCGAATGATAATCGGTTTGTTTGAGTAGAGCGAGAAGCAGCTCGTCGCGTTGATCGATCGAGACTGGATAAAACGCGTGGGAAACAGTGGATGCAACTTCGCGGCGTGCGATTTCGATTTTTATGGGCTCGACAAGGCACCATTGAGCGAAGGTTTGGATCGCTGGTGGCATGGTCGCGGAGAAGAACAAAGTCTGGCGACCTTCCCATGGGCAGAGATTGACGATCTTGCGGACTTGCGGAAGGAAGCCCATGTCGAGCATGCGATCGACTTCATCAAGGATGAGAATTTTTACTTCACCAAAACGCATCGCGGCGCGGTAGAAGCAATCGACCAAGCGGCCGGGTGTGGCGACGACGATATCGACGCCTGCAAGGAGTTGTTCCATTTGTTGGCCGAGTCCGACACCACCGTAGAGGAGTGCGACTTTCATGCCGGTTTTCGCGCCGTATTTTTCAAATTGCTCGGCGACCTGATGGGCGAGCTCACGGGTGGGTTCCAAGACGAGGATCTGGGGTTTTCCCATTTTTGTGATCTTGGAAAGAGAAGGGAGTGCGAAGGCAGCGGTTTTGCCGGTGCCGGTTTGTGACGCACCGATTACGTCCTTACCCTCCAATATCACCGGGATGGCTTGAGCCTGAATCGGTGTTGGATTGGTATAGCCCGTTTCTAGAACTGCTTCGAGAACGGGTGCGGAAAGGCCAAGTGTATCAAATCCCATGAGAAGCTGGGTTTAGGCGCGTGTTGAGGCAGGGTCAAGGATTTGATTTGAGGGATGAGAGGTAGCCCGATAATGTCGGGGTAGACCGCCGTGTAATAGTAAGTTGCCATCGCGTTAGGCACTGCGCGAAGCGAGAAGCCTATGGATTATCTCATTTGATAGGCCAATGACGCCGCGCTTAATGCTTAAGAAGCTTCAATAACTACCGCCTAGGTGTCATCGCAGAATGCGGATAGTCATTAACTAAAAACAAACCACACAACCATAACTACAAACCAAAAAATAGCTCATCCCCCGAACTTTGGAGTAGACCCGGTAAAATTGGGGCTGGGGTGATGGCGGACAGAGAGGGATTCGAACCCTCGGTAACATTGCTGCTACACACGCTTTCCAAGCGTGCTCATTCGACCACTCTGACATCTGCCCTTGGAGGGCGGGACGCTAGGTAGGGTCGCATGGGTGGGCAAGCTCATTTTTTGATGAATGGACTTTTTTTACCAACTATCCAATCCAGTGGTCGGTGGCAGGCTGTGCATGAGGTTGAATGATTGCACGGCTTGTCCACCAGCGCCTTTGCCGAGGTTGTCTTCGGCAGACATAAGAATGAGGCGATTCGTCCGTGGATCGATCTCGAAGCCGATATCGATGAAATTGGTGCGAGTGACCATTTTTGTGTCCGCAGGTTTGCCTTGTCCCAGAAGTCTGACGAAAGGTTCGCTTGCGTAAGCTCTATCGAGGGCGGTAGCGATTTGATCGGCGCTGACACCTTGGGCGAGTTTCACGGTCGTGGTGGTGACGATGCCGGAGTTGACGGGAATCAGGTGGGGAATAAACGAGATCGTCACAGTTTCTCCAGCAACCAGTGTAAGTTCCTGTTCGATTTCTGATAGATGCCGATGTTTCGGAACTCCATAGGCACGCGCCGATTCATTGCACTCACAGAAGAGTAAGGAGACATCTGCTTTGCGTCCCGCACCACTAACTCCGCTCATTGAGTTGGCGACGATGGTCGATGGATCGATGAGCTTCGCTTTGAGTAAAGGAATCAACGGCAGGATAATACTGGTTGGATAACAACCTGGTGATGCGATGAGACGTGCGGATTTAATCGCAGCTCCATGAATTTCAGGAAGACCGTAAACGGCTTCGCTGAGAAGTTCGGGGGCAGGGTGAGGGTGGTTATAAAACTCTTCATAAACCGCAGCAGACCGCAGTCTGAAGTCGGCGCTCAGATCGATGACTTTGATATTCAGTTTGAGTAGGGCGGTTGCAATTTCCGCGGCCACTCCATGCGGCAATGCAAGGAAAGCAACCGTCGCGCCAGTCGCGGCGATTGAGTCGGGATTAGGGAGGGAGAATCTCAAGTTAGCAGAACTAGCTTTCGCGAAGCGTGGGAAGACTTCATCGAGTCTTTTTCCTTCTTCCGTCCGAGAAGTCACGGCGGTCAGTTCGACGAATGGATGGCTTAGAAGAATCCTAAGTAATTCCATTCCAGTGTAACCGCTTGCTCCGATGATGGCTGTCTTGATTTTGTTCACAGGAAATTCATCACATGGTTTTACGTGCTTGCCAATACGCTAATCCGCTGCTTTTTTAACAGCCTTTCTGGAAACGGGCTATAGCGCAGCCTGGTAGCGCGCTACACTGGGGGTGTAGAGGTCGTGGGTTCGAATCCCGCTAGCCCGACCAAAGGCCACTATCCAACTCGTTGGGTGGTGGCCTTTGGTCTTCCTGGTAAGTGAGCCATTGAGCGCAGCGATACGGGTTTGACTACAGAAATCGCCCTTGGCGAATTTCTTTTATATAAGCGTAAAGCAAACCGCAGGGACGGAGCACAGCTTGCAAGGATTGCTTGGTGGATTGAAATTCGTTCAGAAAATCCCTAAAACGATTTTGCCTTATACATCAGCAGTAAAGCTCGGATCTTTATGCCTCTGGTGGTAAATTCACTCCGATTAAGTCTGTGGTCGGCACATCGGCATGGGCGATTTATACTTAGCCAGCTAAGCGGGGCGAAATTAATACTAAATCAACGCGTTTATGAATCCTAAGAAAGCAACTCCTCTGGTTAAGATCGATAAGCCTAAAGAAGTCATTTAAATCATCGATGGTGGGAAGGTTGCTTCGGTGGTTGATTGTGGTCAGGTGATATGCTGATTGGCGTTAACGTTGACCAAGCTGTTAAGATGGAAGTTAGAACCGTCGCTTGACGTGATTTTCTCATCGTCGAGCGTTGTGGTTTTCCGAACCAGACAGTGATGAAGTCGTTAATTTCTAAAAAGTCTACCACTGCAGATATCATATTTATATGAGGGAAATTAATTATCTAGAAGTCCATGAATCCATACGGCAACTTTAATTGTCACTAAACCTAAGTTCATGGATAGCTACAATACCACGCTCGTTTCCGATAAATCTAACATCCAGCTACTCAAAAGAGTTGGGATGGTGATTGAGATTCGTGCGGAAAGCATCGAGCAATATCGGAATCTACACGCAGAGGGTTATTCTGGAATACGTGATCTTTTGGTGAAATTTCATTTTCGGAATTACTCGATATTCTTACACCAGATCGAGGATCGCTGGTTTGAGTTTGGCTATTATGAGTATGCGGGGCGTGATTTTTATGCAGACATGGTCGCGCTCGCAGAAGATCAACGGAATCAAGAATGGCTAAAAGTCTGTGAGCCGATGTATATTCCTCTGAAGGGTGAAATAGGGTGGGCAAAGATGGATCAAATCTTTTTCAATCCATAATAACGCGGCTTCGGGATCGACACGCGCCGTCTCACTTTTTAGTCTAGGAAATGTTCAACATTGTATTAGTCGAGCCAGAGATCCCACATAACGCAGGAGCGGCGGGTCGACTTGCGCTTGCTACCGGCTCGGCTCTACATTTGGTGAAGCCTTTGGGGTTCTCACTTGATGACAAGTATGTGAAACGAACAGGTCTCGATTACTGGCAGGATGTTGATTTGCATGTCTGGGAATCGTTTCAAAAATTTGAGACCGCGATGGCTGGTAAGAAAATGTGGATGCTTTCAACCAAAGCCGTGAAATCACCATGGCAGGCGCAGTTTTCACCGGGTGATTGTTTAGTCTTTGGTAAAGAAACCAAAGGATTGCCGGTGGAGGTTGTTAAGGGTGCGGGGGATGCCGCGTTGAAAATACCGATGGTGCCAGGCGGAACGCGGAGCTTAAATCTATCTACCGCGATTGCGATTGTTCTGTATGAGGCTGTTAGGCAGCAAGCACCGGAGTGGTGATTCAATTAGTGGTTAACTATTTTAATATCTTTATTGCTGTCGACCCTAACAAGAGATGGATTTTTCATAGCCGAAAATTTATTAGTGACTCCTATAAAAATCACATTTTCATTTAAAAGGTTCTGATATTTTTTTTCTACCGCTTTAAAATCATTCTTGAATTTGCCCTCATCAAATTCACTAGGATATAAAATAACACGAATTTGGCTTTTATCGACAGGGCTAGAAAATGCGATGTGAAGGGTCGTTCTGTTAGTTGGAATCTCTACAGATTTGACGACACCTTCAATTTTTACTGGTATCTTCAAGTCCATCTTTTGAATTTTACCTAGACCATCAGGAGTTAGCGCAATAGGTCCAATTTTGAGAGCGTCTTGCTGCGCAGCTTCTGATGCTTTGGCATTTAGTAATTCCTCTTTCATCCTGATCGCTTTGGCTTCGATCTCTTGGTTTACGGTGAAAGGTTGCGTGGGTTCTTGGGTGAGTTGTTTGTTTTGGTAGAGAAAAATGATAAAGGCAGCTGTCGCACATGCCGATATGGCCATGATGATTACTCTCTTCTTGGTAAATAGAAAATGGTCTGCACTAGGAAGAATGAATGCCTGAAGAGGCTGATTGTAATCAGTCTCTTTCGTATCTACCACATATTCAGCATTTTGGCTGGGCATGCATTCGAGCGCTTGCTTCAAACTCATTTCTGGAGATCGACTCAGTAATTTGAGCCAACATCCAAGGCCTAGACCTGCTTGATCATTATAAAGTTTCTTTTTCCAACCCATCAGTGCTTCAACTAAACTGATAATTCCTGTAAGGTCTTTATGATGTGAATGGGTCCCAAGCCATTTGAACGGGCAGATTCTGAATGTAAAAGTAGGATTTTCTTCCGGATTACTAACTATAATGGCTTCGAGTTTAGTATCGATCCATATAGCCTCACTTTCGAAGATGATAGATAGAGTCATGCAGACATCGAGCGCTTCTCTAACTAGCCCAATGATCATGCTAGGATCCATGGTGTGATTTCCGAGTGCATCGGCAAGCGGTAATCCGCCATCGACCCACTCGGTCACGATATATGGCATGCCATCAATCGGATCCGTATCGCCAAAGATCGTTTTTCGAAGTGCAGGATGACTGATCTCGGAAAGACGTTTGCAGGCACTCGAGAAGGCTTTGCCTTCTTGTGGATCTAAACCCACGTCGCCTTCTTCGTCTTGGCCGAAAGGGAAAAACCGATGTAGTGACACGATTTGACCGGTTGATTTATCCACCGCACGAAACGAAATGCCATCATGATTTTGGTAAGCAATATCTTGAATCTCGAAACTTGGCATGGGAGTGAATGAAGTTTCGTAATTAATTTAATCGGGTCGTATCGATTTGAACGTCAGAGCTGGAAAGTAAAAAGGTTGGTGGAAATTTGGCTCATCTCCGGGAAGCTTGGAAGCACTAAGATACAATTGGGAAGGTGAGTCTCTTATAAAGGTTATATTCGCAGAAGTAGTGGTTCCGAAGTCTATTTCCTCCTTAAGAAAATTTAGGGGGATTTCGAGGCTGACCAAACATTGATGACTTCCAACAAGGTTATGATGGGAGCGTATCATCGTGGTAAAATCTGGTTGTTCCTTGAATGGCACGCGGACGGATGAAAATTTAGAGGCCCACCAAGCGCTGTTAGAGGTTAGGTTGAATTCTAAGTATTGGCCAGTGGTAGGATTCGCTAGAAATAACTCAGCGACATCATATTTCCAAAGCTCAGGTGTGAATTGCCCTGGTGATGCGTTGGGATGAATGCCCGCCGTATATGAAAAAACGCTTATAAACCATAGAGATTCTTCGTCTTGCGCGAGGGTAAATACGGAAGGGTCTTTTAGGGTCGATCCAAACCAATCCTTGGTCAGCGCACACACTGGAAGGTCCAGTTGTCCCCATAATAAAGGCTCCTTTGACGTAAAAATCTGCATGACTAAGATCCAATATGAAATGCGCTAAAAGCACCAGCTGACATTAGGTTTGAATCGATGCTCTAATAAAAAATGAAGCCATTTCGATAATTTGATGGTCTTTAGGCATGATGTTTGCTTTTAATAATTGTAGTTTTTCAAACATGGCACGTTCCCGTCCAGGATTTTATAGCGCGATCGAATACATCGGTCCGCGTCCGAAAAAGCCCAAGAAACCTAGTTTTTTTGGGGGTTGGGTGATTGTCATGATCGCCATTGCTGCCGGAGTTATCTTTGCAAAACCATGGATCGGTAGTTTAGTGGCGGCACAAATTGGCCCTACTGAGGCTCAGAGTGAGTCGCTTATCAGAGAGTTAGAAATATCAGGCCTGATGGGAGATCACCTTGCTGCAGAGGCTCTGAAGTATGCAAATCGTGGCATTTCATTCGATTCGGCATATTATGAAATCCCTTATCCAAGTGGAGATATTCCACGTTCAAAAGGAATGGCTGCCGATTTGGTAGTTCGTTGTTTCCGCGAAGTTGGGTTAGATCTTCAGCAATTGATGCATGAGGATATGAAGATGGATTTCCGAGTTTATCCACAATTATGGCAATCCAACAGCCCGGATGAAAATATCGATCATCGTCGGGTTCCAAATTTACTGCGATTTTTCACCCGTAAAGGACAGGTTCTGAAAAATAGCCGTGATGAAAAAGACTACCACGCCGGAGATATCGTGGTTTGGGCGCTTCCGAATGCTGAGATTCATATCGGAATAGTGGTTCCTAGCCCAGAAGGTAAAAGCGGTAATTCACCATGGGTGATACATCATCCTGTTTACGAGGAAGTGAAATGGGAGAATGGCTTATTTAATTACCAGATTTTAGGTCACTTTAGCTTTCAAGTTGGAGATGAATATTGATTTTAGAGTCGGTTTGAGGTTGGAGTAGATGACATTGTGTGGTGAGTTCCTCAGAGAAATTCTTTCGAATGTCAACTTGGCGCCCCATCACTAAAACGGAATTTTGGAGAAGATTGCTTCCGGCCTGGATGCACACTCCTGTGATCTTGTTTTTTTGGGCTTTTGTGTGTTTGGCTTTAGTAGGTCTGTGCGTCGTAATTTTTTACTATATAAAAGCTTCTGATTTTGATCTCGATAAGGTCGGAAAATTACCGAAGGAAAATATTTATTATGATAGATCTGGAATGGTTATCGAAATGTCAGGTGCAGGTGGCAGTAATATTATTAAACGCTCGGATATTCCTGATGATTTAGTGCATGCCTTGATTGCCAGAGAAGACGCGAGTTTTTTTGAACATGGTGGGGTGGATTTTCGAGGTTTAGCGAGAGCGATAATTCGTAATATCAAAGATAGAAATTTCACTCAAGGAGCGTCCACACTAACCATGCAGTTGGCGCGGAATACTTTTGAAATGCGGGCTAAATCACTGCATCGAAAAGCTTTAGAGATCGCATTGACGATGCGCATCGAAGCGAGTTATTCAAAAAATGAAATTCTAACAAGCTATCTGAATCATATCTATTTCGGATCTGGGGCATACGGGGTTCAGCAGGCTGCGGAAACGTATTTCGGAAAGCCGTTAGCCGAATTGCATTCTGGTGAATGCGCGATGATTGTTGGTATCATCCGTGGGCCACATATATTTTCGCCGTTAAGGAACTTGGACGGCGCTATCGAGCAACGTGATCAAACTTTAACTAGGATGGTAGATGTTGGCTTTATCACGAAGGAAAGAGCAGAGGAAATTAAAGCGATGGAGATCGTTTTGAATGATAAGCCTCAGCAGAATGAAGTGCAGAGGTCCTATGCATTGCGAGCGGTGAAGCGGGAGTTGGTAGATTTGATGGAGAAAGAGAATATTCTAATCAATGGTCTGCAGGTTTATACTACTTTGGACATGGATTGGCAGACAAGGTTGGAAGAAGAATTAAATCTCGCGGTAAGGGCTTTGGAGGCCGAAAAAGGCTGGGATTATAAAAGTCATGCAGATCATCAAATGGGGACAGTAGCGGATTATGTTCAATATGCCGCTGTTACAACCGAAACCAAATCCGGTGCCATTCTTGCCCTGATTGGTGGAAGAGATTTCTCGCATTCAAGTTATGATAGGACTTATGCGAAACGCGATCTAGGATCTGCTTTCGAGCCGTTTGTTGCGGCTGCTGCGGCTGAGCGCGGGAAGTTGGTTTTGCCTGGTAAGCCAGTTCAAACTGGACGGCAGATTGGAGCGATGGAAGTGCAGCGCTTGGCGAAGCGATGTGGGATTTCCGGGCCTTTCCTTGATACCGAAGACCTCTTCCGAGGTGCGGTTTCTGCTACGCCAATGGAGATGTCAGTGGGTCTTTCGACACTTGGTAACAAAGGAAATAAGCCTCGTCCGCATCTGATCCGTAAAATCACTGACGGGGATGGAAATACGATTTTCCAAGTGAAAATAAAAGCCCAACCCGCATTATCGAAGTCAGCAGCAGAGGACGCAGTGAGCGTTTTAAAAAATATGTCTGGAACACGTTCTTTCACGGGCGCGACCGGATCAGAGCGTGATGCCTGGGTATTGCGTCTTGGGCCTAGTGGATCCACTGCGATTTGGATCGGTTTCGATACCCCCAAAAAGATCTCTTCTGAGCAGCGGCTCAAGGCCCTATTGGAAGAATTTGTCAGGAGATTAGGGATTTAAAGTAGGTCGGATATTGACTGCTAACTAACGGATAGGCATAGGTATGAGCATGAAACGTTGGTTCTTCTTATTAGCAATGGCAACGCGTCTCTGCGGGCAGGATTTTCAAACTCAAAATGTGCCAGATGAAATTACCATGTCGGCCGTGGCTGCAGTAGGGTCTCTTGGCAGAGAAGTGGTAATCGGTAAATACCAAGTGGCGATAGATCGGATGTACCCGCAGTGGAAAGAACGAGCTGCTATGCGTATGGGCGGTATGCAGAAGTTGGAGAAACAATTGGAAGACGTTGCCCTAGAAATGCGCAAACGCGGAATCTCGATTACGGATTTTAAACCACAGGGTGAACCACGTGGGTTTGAAGTTTATCCAGGTAAACAAGTTAAAATCCTAGATGGTAGGCAAGTGGAGAGTATGCGTTATACCAAATGGCTTGTTCTGGTTCCGACGATTACGCGCGTGAGAATGCTGATCAAAGGTGACCCAGTTGCTATAAATTTTGAAAGCACAGGCTTTCAAGTCGCTGTTTCCGATAAAGGTAGTGACGAATGGTATTTTATCGATGGTTCCGCGGTTACTGTGAATGAATTACGTAGTTTGTTTATTACCCTACCTGAAAACTTAGAGCTACCACCGTTAGAAAAGAAGCAGCTCAAATAACTTAATACATGTCGAAAACTGATAAAAAACGTAAATCGAAGCTCAGTGATCAGGAGCTCTATAAGCAGCTCCTGAAATTCTGGAATCGTGCACAAAGTGATCTTTGTGAGGTGAGAGGATCATCGATTCATGGAAGAGGCGTCTATGCTACACGTGACATCGCACTAGATGAACGCATTATTGAATATGTGGGTGAATTGATTAACAAAGAAGAGAGCGGTAAGCGGGGGACTGATCAACATAAGCTCTCCATCAAGAGTGGCGATGCAGCGGTGTATATTTTTAATCTAACCGATAAATACGACCTTGATGGCAATGTGCCATGGAACACCGCTCGTTTGATTAACCATTCTTGTGAACCAAATTGTGAAGCTTGGATGACAGGTAAGCGCATTTATATCCATGCGTTACGTGATATCAAAGAAGGTGAAGAGCTAAGCTTTGACTATGGTTTTGATGTGGAGTGCTATGAGGATCATCCTTGCCTGTGTGGACTTGATGCATGTGTAGGTTACATTGTCAGTCGTGAGCAGTGGACGATTTTAGAGCAGAAATTAGGACGTAATAACATGCTGGGAAAGCGAGATAAGCTGTGGGCCTGATTGCCAAAGAAACGATTGAGCAGGTACTGGCGGCGACAGATATTGTTGACCTCATCGGTTCCTATATCCCAT
Organism: uncultured Luteolibacter sp.; assembly: GCA_963925255.1. Classification (GTDB taxonomy): domain Bacteria; phylum Verrucomicrobiota; class Verrucomicrobiia; order Verrucomicrobiales; family Akkermansiaceae; genus Luteolibacter. Next base: position 4,701 of record CAWUUP010000100.1, on the reverse strand, counting down.
TGAAGCGAGCAGGCACCAGTTACAAAGCGAACTGCCCATTTCACCACGAGAAATCTCCTTCGTTTAACGTTAGTCCAAGTAAGCAGTTTTATCATTGTTTCGGTTGTGGCAAGAGCGGTAATGCAATTGGTTTCGTGATGGATCACGAAGGCTTGGTTTTCATGGATGCGCTGAAAAAACTCGCAGTGAAAGCTGGTGTGCATCTTGAAGAAGAGCCAGATGATCCACAGGCACGGGCTGCGAGAAGATCCCGGGGTCGGTTATTAGACCTGCATCGTGAAGCTTCCGCATTCTTTCATGAGCTCTTGAAAACCAATCCGATGTGCCAGCACGCGCGGGATTATTTAAAAACCCGAGGATTCGGAAAAGAGATGGCAGAGCGCTGGGAAATCGGATGGATGCCAGATAATCCCCAAATGTTTCTCGACTGGGCACGTAGTCGAAATTTCACGGGTAAGGATCTCGTTGCATCGGGTCTCACATCCCTGCGAGACGAAAACAGGCCAGCAGCTGGTTTATATGTCCGCTTCCGAGATCGCTTGATGTTTCCCATTCGAAACGAAGTGGGCGATGTGATTGCGTTTAGTGGTCGCCAACTTAGAGATGACCCTAAATCCGGAAAATATATCAACTCACCTGAGACTGATATTTTCAAAAAGTCCAACGTGCTGTTTGCTTTAGACAAAGCGAAGAAAGCGATACTCAAAGAAAAAACCGTGATTCTTTGTGAAGGGCAGATCGATGCGATTTCCTGCCATGAGCGTGGTGTTGAAAATGCGATCGCTCCATTGGGAACGGCTTTCACATCGCAACACGCGCGGATTCTTAAACGCTATGCTCAGACAGCGGTGTTATGTTTTGATGCTGACTTAGCGGGAATAAAAGCCTGCGAAAGAGCGTTTCGCGAACTGACCCCTGAAGGGCTCTCTGTGAAAGTGGTGGAGCTACCTGCTGGAGACGACCCGGATACATTTCTCAAAGCACACGGCGTCGAGGGGTTTAGAAAGGAAGTCGAACAAGCCCGAGATTTCTTTGATTTTAAAATCGAGTCAGGAAGAAAGAACGGCCGCTTAGAATCGGCAGAGGGCCGGACTGAAATGACGCGTGAGTGCACGGAGTTGCTTGCTGTGATGGGAGATCATGCAGCCAGAGATCAACAGATCAATGTGGTGGCATCGATGCTAGGAGTGGGTTCTTCCACGCTCAGACAGAACATCGGGCTTGCTGCGAAAAAGGCCAAAGCAATGGCCGGTAGGACATCATATCGTGATGTCCCGAATCAAGCTGAAGAAACCGTTATCCAAGCCGTGCCACTGGATCGAACCGTCGGATATCTATGCCATCTCGCGATAACATCTGCGCCAGCTCAGCACTTTTTAAATGAACAATTTGAGACCCTTCACGAGGCGAAGGCTTGGGTGGCAGGAATTGGATTATTGGAGAAAATTTTAGCAGCAGCCCCAGATCCTTCATCGAATGCTGCGGTTAACGCCTTTTTATCAAGTCTACGTAAGAGCGAGCAAATGGCTCTCCATGAACAAATGGGTAGCGTCGAAATCAAAAGCGACGATGGTCTACATTCCGCTGAACAAGCACTCGGCATGCTTTCATCAATCGTCCTGCAAAAACGAGATGCTTCAGTTAAAGCCGCTTTAAATGAAACAGGCCTCACCCTTGAGCGAATGAAAGAACTCTTGGAGGAAGCTAAAGAAATCGCTGGTCTGCTCCGCTGGACTGGTCGTTCACTCTACGACGACGAACTGCCGCAAGAAACACAAAAGGCTGAGAAAAAGCCTTGGGAGAAGAAGTGGAAGAAGTAGTTAGCTCAACAAAGTCGTCCGTGTAAAAAGAGGGATAACGTGGATGCCTCTTGCTTCGATCGCTTCGCGTCCACCTTCTTCGCGGTCGACTAATACGATGCAGAATTTGACGTGACCACCGTCACGTTCGATCGCGTCGATGGCTTTCAGAGTTGAACCGCCAGTGGTGATAACATCATCGACAACGATGATATTTTGTCCGGGAGCGAAATTACCTTCGATTTGTTTCCCTGCACCGTGACCTTTAGGCTCTTTGCGGACGGTGAAGACTTGGAGTGCCTCGTCAGGATGTTGACGGGCGGATGACATGCCAATGGCAAGTGAGATCGGGTCTGCACCAAGAGTCATTCCTCCAATGGCTTGGATGGAGAGTTTTTCTGAATGGATTTTCGAACGAACTGCATGCCAACCGAGGTCTCCGATCATGGCTGCACCAAAGGGATCGAGGGCTGTAACACGGCAATCGATGTAGAGATCTGATTGTTTTCCTGAGGCTAAGGTGAAGGTTCCAGTGCGGACAGATTTCTTGAGAAGGAGCGCTTTGAGCTCGGCGGTTGTTTGAAGCATGGGTGGAGAGTTTCGCTTTATTGGAAAAGTTTCAATCGCGAATCGGAAATTTAAGTGAAATCAACCAAAGAAATTACAGTTTTTTATCATCTGTAGCTTGCCACGGGACTAGGTAAGCTTAGGTTTGTGTCTGAGACACACATGAAGATCTGGTTAGACGGCAAGTTGGTAGATGAGCAGGACGCGAAAATTTCGGTTTTCGATCACGGCTTATTGTATGGTGACGGAGTATTTGAAGGCATTCGTTTTTACAACGGACGTATCTTTCGTTTGGAAGAGCACATTCGTAGATTATTCGAATCTGCTAAGGCGATTTTGCTGAACATGCCATGGACTCAAGAGGAGGTATGTAAATACACCTGTGAGACCGTAGCGGCGAATGGACTGAAAGATGGTTATATCCGTTTGGTTGTGACTCGCGGTGCGGGCGAACTCGGATTAAATCCCTATCTCTGCCCAAAAGCATCGATGTTCATCATCGCATCGACGATCAAATTATACCCTGAAGAGCATTATCAGAACGGCTTAGCATTGATTACTTGCGCAACACGACGTCCTGCTCCTGCTGCGTTGATGCCGCAGGTGAAGAGCTTGAACTACTTGAACAACGTGATGGCAAAAGTAGAAGCGATCCAAGGTGGCGCGCTCGAAGCCGTAATGCTCAACGAACAAGGCTACGTTGCAGAATGCACCGGAGATAATCTTTTCATCATCAAGAACGGTGAGTTGATCACTCCTTTGATTTCAGATGGCGCATTGGACGGAATCACCCGTGCGGTGATTTTAGAACTAGCTCACAAGATCGGCGTGAAAGTTGTGGAGCGTTCGATGACACGTTATGACATCTTCATTTCGGATGAATGTTTCTTAACAGGCACTGCTGCTGAGGTCATTCCAGTGGTCTCCTTGGATCGACGCGTTATAGGCGACGGGAAACCGGGGCCTTTGACGAAAAAGTTTCTCTTGGAGTTTCATGAGCTAGCTAACAACACCGGAACTCCGTTTGGATGATGATATATTGGATTTGATGAACCATGAAGTGTGATTACTGCGATAATAAAGCGACTGTGTTTCTTACTCAACTCGCGGAAGGACAGATGAAAAAAGTCTGCCTGTGCGAGAGTTGTGCCAAAGAACGCGGTGTCACAGATCCAACAGGTTTTTCAATGGCAGAAATGTTGTTGGGAAATTTTCAGAAGGCTGTGACTGGAACGGTCGATCAGCAAAGCGCTTTTAAGCCGATGAGTTCAGGAAAGAGCTGTCCGGAGTGCGGATTTTCGATGGAGGATTTCCAGAAAGTCCGGCGTTTCGGTTGTGCAAATTGTTATAAGGTCTTCGCTACTGAATTAGCACCTATGTTAAGAGGTATGCACAAAGGTGCAACTCATGTGGGTAAAGTTCCTGAGGGCTTGATCGAAACGCATTATAAGATGCAACGGCTAGAAGAACTTAAGGGAAAACTAGATCAAGCGATTGCATCAGAAAGTTATGAAGAAGCTGCGGATATTCGTGATGAGATCCGTAAGTTGGATGAAATGGGGGTGGCGAAATGATGCGCTTCTCAACATTATTGAAGCATCCAGCTGATTGGATGATTGGTTCTGATGAAGCTCACAGTGCGGTAATCACTTCGCGGATACGTCTTGCTAGAAACTTGCGTGGACATTCGTTTCCGGGTTGGGCAAAGAAAAATGAGCGGGCAGCCATTTTAGATATCATTCGTCCTGCAGTGGAGGAATTGGCGCCAATGAAAGATGGTTTTTCTCGTGAGCTCGGCGAATTAAGTTCGTTGCAGAAGCAAGTATTGGTGGAGCGTCATTTAATTTCCCGTGAGCATGCAGCTCGGACAGATGGTTCAGGCGCAGTCATTGAACGCAGGCAGAGTTTTTCTATCATGCTTAACGAAGAGGATCACCTAAGGATGCAAGCGATTCGTCCAGGACTCCAACTCAGGGAAGCTTATCAAGCACTTAATGATTTGGATAGCGAGCTAGAGCAAAAACTCGATTACGCTTTCGATCCACAATTAGGCTATCTCACAACCTGCCCGACCAATCTAGGAACAGGTATGAGAGCTTCCGCGATGTTGCATCTTCCGGCATTAGTTTTAAGCGATCAAATCGGACAAGTGCTGCAAGCAGTCAACAAGATCGGTCTGGCTGTGCGTGGCCTGTATGGCGAGGGTACAGAATCGCTGGGTAACCTTTATCAAATTTCCAATCAATCAACGCTAGGTGAAAGCGAAGAGACCATCATTAGCCGATTGGAAAGGGTTATTTCGCAGGTAGCCACCCACGAACAAAATGCTCGTGAG
>CAWUUP010000099.1:0-13120 GCA_963925255.1 uncultured Luteolibacter sp. | reverse complement strand
TCTCAGGAAGAAAAATCGGAAGATAATGGCCCACTTCCCGGAGCAATCGGCGCAACGGCGTAGATTAGTTTTTACATTCACTGTTACGTGTCTCGGGACGTGCAGTCGCATAAATTGAACATTTTTGATCATCTGATGATCAAAAATGTTTATGAATACGTATCCTTCTTGGGTTAAATCCTACTTTTAGTCACCCAACTATGCCGCGTTACTTCACCTCTTCGGCTTCGATCACCACAAGCTCTCGTTCCCATTCCAAGGACTTAATCAGAAGCTTACTGGCGTGAAACCCGTGAAAGTGGTCAAAGACATTCTTGATTAATCATTCGTCATTCAAAAAATCCATGTCACTCCGTTATTTCATATCGATCATCACCCTCGCTCTTTCTGCATACTCTCCTGCTCAGGAAGCCCCTCGCATGAATATCGTTGTGCTTTACGCGGACGATCTCGGTTATGGCGATCTGGGTTGTTATAATTCAAAATCAAAAATTCCCACTCCTCACCTAGATCGACTCGCGAGTGAGGGCTTACGTTTTACCGATGCGCATAGCTCATCCGGAATCTGCACACCTTCGCGTTACGCAATGCTGACGGGGCGGCATCATTGGCGGGATTTCCATGGAATTGACACCGGCTACGACAAGTCCTTTTTTAAAGAGGGACAACTCACCATGCAGGAGATGTTACGAAAAAAAGGCTACGCTACTGCCTGCATTGGTAAGTGGCATTTAGGTTGGGATTGGAATTCGATCCGTCTTCCTGGAACCGATAAAAAATCGAAAAGTCACAAAGATTACGATTGGTCTAAACCATTTCGCGGAGGTCCGTTGGACCATGGATTCAATCACTACTTCGGTGACAACGTGATCAACTTTCCGCCTTATGCATGGATTGAAAATGATCGCTTAGTTAATGTTCCGGATATCACTTTCAAAAAGACCCCACAAAACACCAAAGAGGGAAGCTGGGAATGTCGTGCGGGCCCGGGACGTTCGGATTGGGATTTCTACAAGGTGCTTCCAACACTCACCCAAAAGGGCGTAGAATACATTCAATCTCGCAAAGGAAAATCTGAGCCGTTCTTTCTCTACTTTCCTCTGCCATCACCCCATGCGCCCATCGTTCCTAATGATGAGTTCGACGGCAAATCAAAAGCAGGTGCTTATGGGGATTTTGTAGTCGAAACGGATGACTCCTGCGGACAATTACTCAAAGCTCTGCACGATGCTGGACTCGACTCTAACACCATCGTGATTTTTTCCGCCGATAATGGCGCAGAGAATTATGCTTATGCGCGGGACGAGAAATATGATCATTGGTCCACTGATCCATTGCGCGGGCTGAAACGAGATATTTATGACGGTGGTCACCGCGTGCCATTGATGATCAAGTGGCCCGGTGTGACCAAGGCTAGTGCCGTTACGGATACTTTGTTTTCTCAGGTCGATCTCATGGCCACATTCGCCGACTATATAGGATTTGAATTGCCGAATAACTCTGCTGAGGATTCCCATGATTTTTTACCCTACTTGAAAGGTGAGACAAAAACCTCACCGCGCACCTCAATGGTTCATAATACCGCCGTTAATATCTACGCGATGCGTGAAGGCGATTGGGTGTTGATTGATGCGAAGTCTGGAGCCGCTCGGCAGCCGACTCATGAGTGGCTCAAGAAGCACGATGTTCCAGCATATAACGGACAGCCAGTCGGCCTTTATAACATCCACGAAGACATCGGGCAGAAAAATAACCTTGCGGAGCAACACCCCAAAAAAGTGAAGGAACTCCAAGTATTGCTGAAGAAAATCCGTAACCAAGGATACTCCGCGCCACGTTTAGCCAAGTAATGCCATTTTAATGCGTAGCTGCTGCGTCTCGCGGCTTATTTATCCAACTGCACCAGCGGTTCAGAAGACTCAGATCTTTGACTTGAGGCCTCAGATCTTTAAATTGAGGGATCTAAACGGCATAACCAGCCTAAGTTTAACGATATTCGTGAAACTTAGTTATTCCATCCATCTGCATCTATGCTGGAATACCTACTGCCTCGTTGAGGTATTCTCTTTCCTATTAACTCATGATAACCCATCAGGCCCTCGCCGCGCGCTTTCTCAGCGTCATCAGTTCATCCGCGCTCAAACTCGGCGCGTCCTTTGCTGATAACGCCGTTCTCCAACGCGAGTTGCCTGTTCCTGTATGGGGTTGAAGTAAGCTTGGCTCTCAGTAGTGAAAAAATCCCGATATAAAATGGTCCATTAAATGGAGTGAATAAATCATCTAACATTCTTCCCTCAGCTATGCCCGAAAAAGATTCCCCTAAAGTCGCTAAAGAACATCCTTTGGCTAATATTTTAATCAATGTTCTTATCCCCGTCTTGGCGCTGAGTTACTTAAGCAAAGAGCCAAACGCTCCTGCAGCGAAGCTCTGGCACATCGGCCCGCTCTACTCACTATTCGTCGCTCTGGTATTTCCTATCGGCTACGGGATTTGGTTTTTTGTAAAAAATCGGAAGATGAATTTCTTCTCCGGACTCGGTTTTTTTTCCGTCATGCTCACAGGTGGTCTTACCCTTTTTCTCTGGAATAAAGACGGCACTGTTAAAGAGAACGCAGCGATTTTATTTGGTCTCAAGGAAGCGTCCATTCCTTTCGTTCTCGGCTTTGCGGTCATCGCTTCGCATTGGTCGAAAACTCCCTTGCTGCGCACCTTTCTCTACAGCGATTCGCTATTTGATGTTCAGAAAATTGAAACAAAAGTGAACCAACTCGGTAAGCAGGCAGAATACAACAAAGTCATTTTGAGTTCGACCATTCTCTTCGGTTTATCGTTCTTTATCAGTACCCTGCTTAATTTTGGACTATCGATGTATTTCCTCAGCGATCTCAATCACGCAGCTGCGAATGCACGTGAGATCTACAATGAAAAAATCGCCAAAGTGACAGGCTGGGGCTTTGTGGTTATCGGCGTGCCAATCATGATCTTTCTGTTTTTTACGCTTAGAAAATTGTTAAGCGGATTACGCTCACTGACTGGATTTAAAGACGAGGAACTAATGTTGCCTCGCTAATTTGTTTTTTTCCAAACTGGCCGCGCGTTCTTGGTAATCTCAGCATCCGCTTCTTCTAAGCGTGCTTTCAGTTTTTTGACTTTATCTGGATGCTTCGAAGCTAGATTCTCGGATTCTGAAATATCCTCAGTGATGTGAAAGAGGAATGACCCGATTGATTTGGTTTTAGTAATTGTATCTGTTTTATCAGAAACTAAAAGTTTCCATTCTCCGATGCGTATCCCATCCGGGTTGCCTTCAGCGGTGTAATAAATGAACTCGTTGCGCTTAATTTTTGGATCTCCGGTTATAGTTGCAGAGAGGTCGAGACCATCGATGTGGTCTTCCTTGGGGATTTCACTTCCTGCGAGCGCGGCGAGTGAAGGCAAAAGATCCATGGTGCTCATCAGCTCATGACTAGAAGTTCCAGCGGGAATGCGCCCGGGCGCCCACATCACGCAGGGAACGCGTTGGCCGCCCTCGAAGGTCGTGCCTTTCCCATCGCGTAACGGGAGAGCACTACCACCATGATTTTTAAATTTGATCCACGGGCCGTTATCACTTGTGAAAATGATATAGGTATTTTCAGCGAGGCCGAGACTCCTAACACTTTTCACAAGTCGGCCTACCTCGGCATCAATGTGTTCGATGACTGCTTTGTAGGCATTTTTCGGATTGGGATCATACGCATCCTCTGGAACGAAGAGTGGGATGTGCGGCATGGAGTGAGGGAGGTAGAGAAAGAAGGGCTTATCTTTGTTTTCTGTGATAAAAGAGATCGCGTGGTCGGTATAGCGGCGAGTGATCGTGCGTTGATTAACGGGAAGCTCGATGATCTTTTCATTCTCCACCAGAGGGGTGATCCATTTTTTCACAAAAGCATCCTGATTGAGCCAACTTTTATCACTTGCGGGATTTACCTTCCTTTTGTTATCGGGATGGCTCATGTCGTTAGAGTAAGGAATACCAAAGTAGGAATCGAAACCATTCGCGCGTGGCAGCGTTTCCGGATGGTGACCAAGATGCCATTTTCCAATGCATGCGGTGCTGTATCCGAGAGTTTTGAAATGGTCAGCGATCGTGTATTCGGCAGGATTCAGGCCGTAGTTCGAAGTTGGGAAAAGCACGTGCTTATGAAGTCCAACACGTTTGGGATAAGAGCCAGTGAGTAGAGCCGCACGTGATGGGGAGCAGACTGGGCTAGCCACCATGAAATTAGTGAATTTCCTACCTTCTTTGGCTAGCTGATCAATATTCGGGGTTTTGATCCTTTCTGATCCAAAGCAGCCAAGGTCGTTGTAGCCCTGGTCATCGGTAAAAATGATAATGAAGTTAGGTTTCTCAGCAGAGATACGAAGTGAGGTAAGCAGGGCTAGTGCGAGGATAAAATATTTCATGAACTTACTAGAGTTTATATGAACGATCGCCGTTCTGCCAACCTTTCAATTTCTCAGTCTTGTGTGCCAAAGTCCAATATTCATCCAATGGTAGGGTCATTTTATCAAAATGACCCTACCATTAGGCTGCCTTACCTTGAATTTCCAAAGCGTCTCTGCATCATGGGATGCAGTAGGTTAGCTAGAACGATCGCAGATGTGCCCATGTAAAATGCAGGCTTCAAATTCGCGTGTTCATTGAAAATAATTGCCGCTGCAATCATGCCGTAAACGGGCTCAAAATTCGCCGCTAAGTTAAAATTATAGGCGCTGATGGAATGTAGTAATTTATTCGTCCACGCCTGCGCAAAGACCGTGCAACCCCAGGCAAGGATGATGATCCAAAGCCAGTCCATTGCATCGCTGATGGCAAGTGCGGAGAATCCGAGTGGATCGAAAATCGGTATCGCTAAAAAACAAACCACCGTAGAAGCCACCATCTCCCATCCAACCATCACCATAGGATCTCCGCCGTTGATGACGATGGTGCGGTTGAGCACGAGAAACACCGAAGCCAGAAATGCGCTGAGAAGTGCGACCCCGAGCCCGAGCGCTTGCTGGGTTTCCACTCCCGCAATCAAGCAGATACCCGCTAACACGATGAGTCCAAGAAACACCTCGAAGATACGAATGCGACGGCGGTTAAAAAGTGGTTCGGTGAAGGCGGTGAATAGCGAGAGAGTCGCCAAGCCAGCGAGTGCAATCGATACGTTCGCGATTTTCACTGCGCCAAACAAACACAACCAATGCACGCCGATGATGGCCCCGACTCCGAGTAGTTTTAGGATTTGCTTTTTGCCAATCCAAATTTCCCTCTTCTGCATCAACGTAACCCAGAAAAACACACCCAGCGCAGCAAGCAAACAACGCCACGTCACCAATACCGGAGCGCTGACGGATGTGAGCCGACCCAGAACCGTCGTCGCCGCAAAAATAACCACAAGTAAGTGGAGCTGTAGGAATTTGTTGATGGCGAATCGTTGGTTTTATTTAATAAGCGATTTTTTTGAGGCGTCTGATCAAACATTCGGAAATAAATCGTCTTTCCGTTCGGGGGCTAGGGAGGCGTGTATTTCGGGAAGAACGGTTTTGAGTTTAAAGAATCCTGAGGTGGCATGGGGCCACAGTAAGCGATCCCATTTGCGGATAAAGGTGTGAGCGATGCTTGGAAGATTTTGATTAGCTAGGAAATCTTGAGTCAAACCAATGGTGGGTTGGGAAATCACGATACTATCGATTTTTTCCGCACGGATCCAATCGTTTAAGGAAGATTGAAAGTCGCCCGATAACCAAGTGCCATTTCGCTCTGTTAGTATATCACGAATCGAACCGTTCAGAAATCCTGAGACCAGAGGCGACGTTTCGTGAGTCATGGGAAGATACGCGGCTGTTGCGTCAATATCTCCTAATTCAATCGGCGGCGGAGCAAGGTCCTCTATAAACATCAGATGACCCAATCGACCTTTCGGTTTAGGGTTTATTGGGAGATGTAAAGCTCCTTTCTCGTAGTTACGATCCAGAGGAATGGGTTTGGCGTTTTCATCGAGCTGGCCGATGGGATTGAAACGACCATTGGTATATTTCTCAATGTTCGATGCTCTAGCGAGGTAATGCTTTCCTGGGGTATGTAGTCCAGCGACCCATCGCCAAGATAGAGTGTTGGCCGCTGGGTCAGCATCAAGGAGATGCTTAAGGAAAAAATCCGCGCCTAGCTGCCAAGGGAGTTTAAGAGTAAAAATCCAAATGGAAGCGAACCACATGCGTGCATGGTTGTGAACGTATCCTGTTTCTAATAGTTCGGAGACCCAATGATCAAAGCAATCAATCCCCGTCTTTCCAGAGATTGCGGTGTGATAGGATTCAGTCGGATTAATATTTCTTAATGAGTTTTGGTAATCGCACCAGACCGCGGGTCGCATTTCCAACCAACCTTTCCAATAGGTTCTCCATGCAATCTCTTGGAGAAACTTTTCTGCAGCATTAGCGCTATGCTGAGTAAGAACGGCGCGTGTGACTTCCTCTTCGGTCAACAAACGCGTACGAATATAAGGAGATAGCCGCGATACACCCTGATGGTTATCCGCTCCTAGGTCAAAATTCCTGTGTCCTGCATATTTTGCGGCGTTCGGAAGGAAATGTTCAAGTTGTGCAAGAGCGGCACCGCGAGTTGGGATGAAATCCATGGTGTGTTAAGATGCAGTGAAACGAGTCCTCGGCAAGCGGTCTACCAAAATTCTAGCTCCACTTAGCATTTGACTACGTTTCACTCCGTCCAAGCCATAACGGCTTCGCCTCAATTAAAATAGCTCGCTACAACTCGCCTTGCTTTCAGCTTTTCAGTTTTCAGTTTTTCAGCGTTTACTTCTTCCATGTCAGATTCAGTGCGGGCCGACAAATGGTTGTGGGCGGTTAGGTTTTGCAAAACTCGGGCTCTGGCGGGGGAGGTTCTCGGTAATGGGAAGGTCAAGCGCAATGGGCATGTGATGAAACGATCTTCATCCATACACGTTGGCGATGTGTTGGACATTCCCTTCGCCGAGGGGCCGGGTGTACGTGATATTTTAGTGCTTGGTGTGATTGATAAACGCGTCGGAGCACCGGAGGCACAGGCATGCTATGAAGATAGAACTAAGCCAGAGATCTATGAATCATTGAAAAATTGGCAAATTGCAAAAGCTGAGGCAGCGAAGGGAAGACCAACCAAGAGAGACCGACGTGCGATCGATCAGATCAAGCAGGATTGGGAATGGGGGATATAAAATTGCCGCTTGCAGATCTGATGTGATGAGGTTCCTTACTTAATGAAATTCTCTTATCTGCTCTCGATATCCTCAGCCATTGCTTCATTTTCATTTGGTCAGGCTGAAGAGGCTAAGAATCAGAAGGGAAAGTTGATTGAGTTTAATGACCAGGTAGCAGAACCCAAATGGGTCGCTGTGAATGATGGTGTGATGGGTGGTCTTTCGAAAGGTGGTCCAGAGGTAAAGGATGGGTCATTGCGTTTTACTGGCACCCTCTCTTTGGAAAACAACGGAGGCTTTTCCTCAATTCGAACGTTAGATCAGAAATATGATTTCAGTGGAAAGACCGCTGTGGTGATTAGATTAAAAGGTGATGGTAGAACCTATCAACTTCGCGTAGCGACCGATGCGCGCTACAGAGGTTCAGCTGTTTCTTACGGCGCTGAGTTCGCCACAGAAAATGGAAGGTGGATAGAGGTTAAAGTGCCGCTCGAATCGCTCTTGCCAACCTGGAGAGGATTGCAGCTCAAAGGGCCTGACTTCGATTCATCGAAAGTCGAGGAACTAGGTTTCTTGATTGGGGATAAAAAATCAGGTGAGTTTGAGATTGAGGTGGACTGGATAGCGGTTGAGTGAGATGCCCATCGCGGCAAGGGTCAATCATTTCGATGAAATCTATCAGATCTGCATGATTCAGCTATCCATCTCTTATTACTCCGCATGAATCTCCCTGAGTCAGTTAAGCTTTCAAAATCAGATCCTTCGTATCCAATTTTCGAAATTGAGCACCCGACATGTGTCGCTCGAGTCGCGTTGCATGGTGCTCATGTCATGTCGTGGCGTCCAGTTTATGAGGATGAGGTATTGTATCTAAGTCCAGATGCGGTTTTCAAAGAAGGGAAACCGATCCGTGGTGGCCTACCAATTTGTTGGCCTTGGTTCAATGCACATCCCACCAATCCCGAGATGCCATCGCATGGAATCGCGAGAACTCGGTTATGGAACTTCGTAAGCGCAAGTGAGAATCATGAAGGTGTTGTTCTGAATTTCGACATGATCGATGGAATCTGGAGCGCCGCGGTGACGCTTAAAATAGGTGAATCACTGGAAGTAATTCTTGAAACCCGTAATCCAAATGAAATCCCCATCGTTGTCTCTGGCGCACTCCATCCGTATTTCGCCATATCCGATATTGAACAGGTGCACATCGTGAATCTAGAGGGTGCAGATTACTTGGACACAGTCGGAGAACCCACGCAACGCGTGCAAAAAGGCGCGCTCACTTTCAAAGGCGAGGTGGATTCGATTTACGATAGCTCTAACAATGTGCTTCTTGTCGATGATCTCTCGGGACGGACTCTGCTCATCGAGAAAAGCGGTAGTCCATCGACGGTTATCTGGAATCCATGGGTAGAGAAATCTGCGGCACTCAGCGATCTACCAAACCATGGCTATCAAAAGTTCTGCTGCATCGAAGTTGCCATCGCAAACGACAAAGCAGTCATCGTCATGCCGGGGACGAGCTACGTGCTGAGCACGAGGATAAGCATTGAAGAATGAAATGGTAGGGCGCCATCGCCGAGGGCGCCGCATGAAATGAATCGCTAATGATTCTTCATTGAATATTCCAATATCTCTTCGCTTCGCGCGGCGGCCTCGGCGATGCCGCCCTACCTTAAATTGCGCGGCGTCCTACCTTGAAGAGTTTTTCCAATCGCGTTGATATGGCCAGCTGTCTGCGCTTTCGACTAAACCTGCTCGAACTGGATTCATTCGTATATAGTTAGCCTTCTCTTGGGCGCTCTCTTCATTCCGTAAGCGATGCTCAAAGAATCCATCTTGCCATTCAAACTCAGACTGAGTTGCAAGCCAGCGTTTCCACTCGGTAATCATTTTGCGTATTTCACAACGTTGAGGAAAATAAACGATACCGTGTAGATGATCAGGCATAGCTAAGATTAAATTCCAGTGCCAATCTCCGCGATTTTCTCGGTAGAGGATAGATTCTAAGATTTGATTCCAAGCTTTTGGATTGGCGAACTGGTTTAGAGAACGATCTTTGCCATTAATCGTTACAAAGAATGCCTCTTGGGTTGGATCAATCCATAAAGGGGTATCATGCGGTAGATTTTTTCTAACGGGATTCATTATCGGGGGGGGTAGGGAGCTCTCGCCGAGAGCTCCGCATGGAATGAGGAATAAATAAATATTTTAATGGAGAATCATCTGCGTTTCGCTTCGCGCGGCGGCCTCGGCGATGCCGCCCTACCTTTATGCGCCGAAGGCGCTAGATACCCGCTAACGCTTCTTCAAATACCGTCAGCGTATCATCGATATCAGCTTCGGTGTGCGCGAGGGAAAGGAAGCCAGTCTCGTATGGCGAGGGTGCGATGTAGACGCCTTTGTCCAAGCAGGCCCAGAAGAACTTTTTGAATAGTTCCATGTCTTGTTTCATTACATCATCTACATTCACGATTTCACGATCGGTGAAGTAGAGGCAGAACATTGAGCCAACACGGTTGATGCTGTGTGGGATACCCTTCTTGTTCATCAAAGCACGTAGTCCAGTTTCGAAATGGAGGCCGATTTGATCGAGACGAGCAAAGCCATCGGGTTTTCCAGAGGAAAGTTTCCGGAGCTGGGCAAGTCCAGCCGCCATGGCGAGTGGGTTACCTGAAAGGGTTCCAGCCTGATATACAGGACCAATCGGAGCAATCATATCCATTACATCCGCACGTCCACCGAAAGCACCAACCGGAAGCCCACCACCGATGACTTTTCCAAAACAGGAAAGATCTGGAGTGATATTTTCAAGGCCTTGCACACCTGCTTTACCAAGACGGAAGCCAGTCATGACTTCGTCAAATATAAGCAACGCTCCGTATTTTTTAGTGATCGATGAAAGCAGAGCAAGATAACCAGGTTTTGGAAAAACGAGGCCGGCGTTGGCTGGATAGGATTCAACAATGATCGCGGCGATCTGTTCACCTTGTTCTTGAAAAAGTTTTTCTAATGCCTCCGGATCGTTGTAAGAAAGCACGATGGTTTTTTCTGCGAATGCCTTTGGCACACCTGCTGAATCAGGCTCGCCATGAGTGAGAGCACCAGAACCAGCAGCAACCAGTAACGAATCCGAATGACCATGATAACAACCATCGAACTTCACGATGTAGTCACGCTTGGTAAAACCCCGCGCAAGACGGATCGCCGACATCGTGGCCTCAGTGCCCGATGAGGTCATTCGAACTTTCTCAACCGACGGCACCCATTCACAAATGGTGCGAGCCATATCGACCTCATACGGATTCGGAATGCCGAAAGAGATCCCGTCCTTAGCGACCTGATGAATCGTATTGGTGATCTCAACCGGCGCGTGACCCAGAATGTTCGGTCCCCATGAGCCGATGTAGTCGATGTAGGTTTTCCCATCGATATCCGTAATGCGGCAGCCTTTCGCACGGCGGACGAAAAAGGGTTCACCGTCCACGTTTTTAAAAGCGCGAACCGGAGAGTTCACGCCCCCAGGGATGTATTGCTTAGCGACAGCGAAAAGTTTGCTTGAGAGATTGGACACGCAGCAGCCTAAAATTTAAAATCTAAATTTCAAATCTCAAATGAGACAGAAGGCGCAAGACTGGAAATGGGGTAGGGCGGTATCGTTCACCCCGATATGTAGGCCCCGAGGCCTCCGCACGTAACGAAGGGCTATCGAATTAATGAGTCGAGGAAGGCAATATCTGAATCTTTTCCTGTTTTCCTGCTTTCCTAATTTTGAACCATGGAATGAAGAGTGATTGATGAGGAAGGCAGGAAGTTAGGAAGAATTCGAAGGTGGTGGGGGCTCTTGTTCTGCCGAAGCTTTATGCGAAGGAGGCTCGCCGTAGAGCGCCGCGTGAAGAAGTCAAAAGTCTTAAAGTCAAAAGTCAGATAATGAATCGCTGGAGTGATTAGATAAATTCGACCTTCGACCTTCGACCTTCAGACTTCTTCACCAGCGTCAAAAGCGTCAAAAGCGTCAAAAGCGTCTCATCTTTTAGTTTGGCAATTGAGAATTGTGTCTTTAGTTTAATTCAAACCCATTATGAATCCATCCGATCCGTCGCTCACCCCTGCTCCAGAAATGTCTGGTTCACGCGGTATGCGTATCAACTTTACACTATGGATTTCTGCAGGAGTAACAGCTCTGCTCCTTATCTGGTTTTTTTGTATCGAGACCCGCTACGGGCCAGGGCACGTGTGCTCGACCTTGGGTTGGCTTTATAGTACATGGACACCTGTGACGGATTATGAACACGGAAAAATCGTGCCATTTGTCATTATTGGGTTGATTGCCTATCGATTCAAAGACTTTCGTAAATCCGTCCAGCCGGGTAGTTTATGGGGCTTGGCTTCGGTTGTTCTTGGCTGTCTGTTTTACCTGGCAGCTTACCGCACCTATCAGCCTCGCGTGGCAGTAGGCGCATTACCCTTTATTGTCTGGGGCTCAGTGCTTTATCTGTGGGGATGGCAGATTGCTAGAATCTTAGCGTTTCCTTTATTTTTCATTTGGATCGCGATCCCGTTGCCGACCTTTCAACAGGCCACCACTCATCTTCAACTTCTCGCTACGTCCTTTGCACATCACGGATCGAATCTTCTGGGTGTAGAAACCTACACCAAAGGCACCATGGTCTTGCCAGTGGAAGGTAATTGGAAGCCGTTGAGCATCGCTCACGGTTGTAGCGGTATCCGCTCACTCATGGCCTTGTTGATGATCTCTGCTGCATGGGCCTACATCGCAAAATTCGCTCTCTGGAAAAAAGCCGTCCTTTTCCTCAGTGCTATCCCGCTCGCGATTCTCGGCAATGCCTTGCGCATCATTTCTATTTTCCTGATTGCTGAATACGGCGATGCAGAATGGGCCTCCACCACTTGGCATGATTGGTCCGGCCTGCTTCTGTTTTATCCGTTTTCCATGTTCCTGCTTCTGGTCATTCATTCCGTGCTAGAAGGTGGACTTCCATGGAAATCTAAGAATCGCCGCAAGGTCCGTCGCGTGACGGTTCAAAATCAAGCGCCTAAAGAAGGCGATTCCACTAACCCCGAACCTTCTGCCTAATGTTACTGAAAGTTCGATACGCGTTTCTCCCTTTGTGCACAGCTCTGCTCTTGGTGCCGATCTATTTCCTGCCGGAATCAGCAACGATGATCCCATCAGCTGTGAGCATGAAACTGCCGTTAAGTGTCGACGCCTGGACGCTGAATTCAATACCCGCGAGCACCGAGGAAATCTCAACCCTTGCTCCTGATACCGAGTTCTCGAAAGCTGTCTGCTATCTACCTCGCCCCGGGGAATATGAGCTAGCGTCCGGCCTATCGATTCCAGATCGGATCGACCTCTCGATCGTGCTCTCCGGTCACGATCTCAATAACTCCATCCATCGCCCTGAGCGCTGCATGCCTTCGCAAGGACACATCATCAACAATACAACGGATGTCGTGGTAGAGCTGAAAAATGGTCGCAAACTCACCGTGAGGCGTTTGCTTTCCGTGCAATCCATACCCACCAACAAAGAACATACCGAGTTTAAATCACTCGACTGTGTCACCTA
Source organism: uncultured Luteolibacter sp. (assembly GCA_963925255.1). GTDB lineage: Bacteria > Verrucomicrobiota > Verrucomicrobiia > Verrucomicrobiales > Akkermansiaceae > Luteolibacter. Next base: position 302 of record CAWUUP010000099.1, on the reverse strand, counting down.
CTACTTCTTCGTGGGCAGTAAGCAAATCACCCAAGATCACCTCAACCGAACCCTATCCGATATGAAAGATCGGTTATTCCTCGGCCTCGACCAACGCTGGGCCTACGTTTCCATGTCCACTTGGTATGGAGACTTGCCATGGGTGCAAAAAAAAATCCCCCTCGAAGAGGCGGATTCTAAACTGAAAGCATTTCTCCAAGAATTCGGAGAGATGCAGATTGATTGGTCGAAAATTAAGGAGTGAAGAGTGAAGAGTGATAACCCCGACGTGTCGGGGTAGACGAGCTATTAGAATGTAGGCG
>CAWUUP010000098.1:0-7078 GCA_963925255.1 uncultured Luteolibacter sp. | reverse complement strand
CGGATGTGATGATCCCGACCAGTGCCTTGGCCCATGGGCGTGCGGCCAAACTCGCCACCCCAGATGACAAGTGTATCCTCTAACATCCCACGCTGTTTAAGATCTTTTACGAGGGCCGCAGCAGGCTGATCAGTCAGCAGGGCGGATTTTGGCATTTGTTTTTCGATATTGCTGTGTTGATCCCATCCACGGTGGTAAAGCTGAACGAAACGCACACCTCGCTCTAACATACGACGAGCGAGCAGGCAGTTTGATGCGAACGAGCCATCGCCAGCCTCCTTCACTCCATACATATCGAGAATATGTTGCGGCTCACCTTTCATATCGGTTAGATCCGGCACAGATGACTGCATACGGAAAGCCATCTCATATTGGGAAATACGTGTTTCAATTTCCGGATCGTATCGATCTTGTCCCAACATTCCATTCATTCGTTTCACTTCCTCGATCACCTGTCGCTGGGTCGATTGACAAACTCCTTCAGGGCTACCTACGTAATGAACGGCATCGCCTTTCGACTGGAACTGAACTCCTTGGAATTTAGAAGGCAGGAAGCCGGCTGACCATTGACGCGCGGAGATGGGTTGATCCGCGAATTCCCCTCTCGATACCATGACAACATATCCGGGAAGATTTTGACTGTCCGCTCCCAGGCCGTAGAGCAGCCATGAGCCCATACTTGGGCGACCTTTCAGAATCGAACCCGAGTTCATAAACGCATGTGCTGGGTCATGGTTAATCTGCTCAGTGACCATGGAGCGGATCACGCAGATATCATCTGCAATTCCGCCAGTATAAGGAAAGAGATCGGAGACCTCGATCCCTGATTGACCGTATTTTTTGAAGTTCGTGAAAGAACCGCGTGCTTTGAGCTCGAGGCCTTGCAGCTGAGCAAGTTGCTGTCCTTTAGTGAACGATTCTGGGAAGGCCTTGCCGTTAAGCCGGTTTAGCTCGGGCTTAGGATCGAAAGACTCCAGATGAGAAGGCCCGCCCGCCATACAAAGGTGGATCACACGTTTTGCTTTTGCAGGAAAATGCAGTCCCCCTTGTTGATAAATCATAGGCAGCGAAGCACCGTCCGCAAACTGCGAAAGCGCAAGCCCACCTAGGCCAGCGAAACTCCGTTTGAGAAAGGTTCTACGAGACCAGTCGGTTTGTATGGCTTGTTGAAGATGGAATTGATTCATCATAATTAGAATCTGGTGATCGTTTCGTGAAGATTAAAAATGACTCGGCAAAGTTGTTCCATCGCATCTGTTTTTGGATCCTCTTTACGGAGTTTTTCGAGAAAGGCAATAAGGTTCCATGTTTCTTCAGCTGATGGTTTGCGTGCGAGAGCTAACAGATATCCGCGCTCGATTTTCGCTGCATCGGAGCCTCCTTTAACTTCTGTATTGAGACGTAGAGAGAGGGCTTTAGCTGCCTCTACAAAAGTAGGGTCGTTCAGGAGCGCGAGCGCTTGCTGAGGGGAGTTTGATTGGAACCGATCAACAGCACACTCCTCGCGAGAGGGCGCGTCAAATGCGGCGAGCATTGGGTGAATAAAGGTGCGTTGCCAATGGACATAGACTCCGCGGCGATACTGATCGGTGCCTTTGGAGGATAGATATTTCCGTTCAGGAAAATTGAGGTTTGCCCAGTAATCCTCGGATTGATAAGGCAAGATAGAAGGGCCGCCCGTATCATCTGCACGGAGTAATCCGGCGATAGCAAGAGCGTTATCACGGACAAATTCTGCATCTAGCCGACGCGCAGATTGCTCAGAGAGCAGACGATTATCGGGATCCATCTCAGCAAGATCAGGATTCTTTGCAGAAACTTGGCAGTAAGTATCAGAAGTAACGATGAGGCGCACCATATGCTTCACATCCCACGTCGATTTTTGAAATTCAGATGCTAGCCAATCAATAAGCAGCGGATGAGAAGGCCACTGACCCTGATTACCGAGATCATCGAGAATGTTAGAAAGCCCTTTTCCAAAAAATTGTTTCCATAGGCGATTACAGAAATGGCGCGAGGTCATTGGATTTTCTGGAGCCAGTAACCAGTTCGCTAGATCCATGCGATTTAGCCGATCAGTCGCCGGTGGACTATCTTTGGAAAGGAACGCAGGAAACGCAGGTTCCACTTTTTCTCCAGGATGCATCCAGTCACCGCGAGGAAGGATATGGCCCTGAGGTATTTTTCCCGGCGGCAGGGTCTGGGCAATCATGGAGTGAGCGTATCCGGCATGGGTCGCAAGTATTTCGGTGCGGGCTTTTACATACTCGGCGGGAAGTTTTTCATTCGGAGTATTCGCAATGACATATGCAGCCTCAATTTGCGGATCAGGATTATTCTTGCCCCTCAAAGCCGATGCTAAAGAAGGTCTGAAAGCATTTGGCTCGCCGGGAATAGGATCCGCAAACGGCGTGACACTGAGCCGGAATTTACCGATATCTGCCGACGCGATGGTGAGTGTGAGGGTGCTTTTTTCTGCAAGAGTAACGGATTGTTTTAAATGGAAATGAGCGTGGTGAGGCAAGCTAGCAGCATCCGAGGGCTCCTCAAAAATAGCAGGAGCAGATTGCCATGTATCTTCTAACAGCGGAGATTGATGGCCATTTGAATATTTTGCAGGCGTGCGGCGGTCGGCTTGTTGATAGGAAAAAGTGAGTTTTTCGCCATTCATCGAAAAGGTTGGGGTGAGCATGAACTTGCCATTCGCGCTGCGGCCGATGCGGTTGTTGTTCGCCGCGTCAGGCAAGACTTCTAAGCGCAGGGTTTTTACGGAAACTCCGGCAGGCAATGTGTAAGTGACAGTGATGGTTTCCTTTTCCACGGGCGCACCGGAAATGAGGATGGTGTCATCTGTTGATTGGCTTGGCGGATGCAATCCGCCGCCACGGGTGATGCTCGTCGCTTTAAGCGGAAGCCAACCATCGGGGTTCGCGGTGAGGAAAGCGGAGGAAGATTTCCGCCATGCCTCCAGCGCAGCGGCATCGATTGGCAGGTCTTTCACAGCATCAATCGAGGCTTCGCGCGCCGTTTCGAGGCGCTGTTCATTTGCAGAATTTTTCGCAAACAGCTCAGGCGGAAACGGCGATTCGTTATTGAAGCCGGGAAGGTCTTTGTTAGGCGTGTTGTTATACGTGGTGTAGATTCCCCACTGGCGGACATCGTTAAAGAAGGCTGCGAGCGAATAGAAGTCCCGCGTTGTGAAGGGATCGAACTTATGATCATGGCATTCTGCACAACCTGTTGTCAGGCCAAGCCATGCTCCGCCAATCGCTCGCACACGATCGCCAGCATATTTTGCGAGATATTCTTTATCCTGAGCTCCGCCCTCGCGAGTCATCAAGTTGAGACGAAGAAATCCCGTGGCGATTTTTTGTTCTTCGGTGGCATTTGGCATGAGGTCACCGGCGAGTTGCTCACGCGTGAATTGATCGAACGGCTTGTTCGAATTGAACGAATCAATCACGTAATCTCGGTAAGGAAAAATTCGAGCGTTCTGATCGCCGTGATAACCTACGGTATCGGCATAGCGAACGGCATCGAGCCATGACACAGCCATACGCTCTCCATAATGTGTAGAGGCGATGAGACGCTCGACTTGCTTTTCATAAGCATCTGCAGACTCGTCTGATAAAAACGATTGAAGTTCCTCAGGTGTTGGGGGGAGGCCGATGAGGTCGAGGGAGAGGCGGCGCAGCAGGGTCGCTTTATCGGCACGTGACGCAGGCTTGAGGCCGTGATCCTTCAAGTTACTGAGGATAAAAGCATCAATCGGGTTTCCCGAATTTGTCACTGGCACGGCGGGTTTGATAATCGGCGCGAATGCCCAATGCTCTTCGTATTTTGCTCCTTGGTCGATCCAACGTGTGATTAGCTTTTTCTCCGCATTTGTGAGAGCTTTGTGGAATTCTGGAGGCGGCATGATGTCGTCCGCGTCGGCAGTCATGATCCGTTGCCATACGACGCTTTTCTTCGATTCACCCGGCACGATGGCAAATTGTTTCACGTCGCTCTTAAGTGCTGCATACGCGCCTTCGACCGTATCGAGTCGGAGGTTTTCCTCACGCTTTGTGGAATCAAATCCATGGCAAGCAAAGCACTTATCCGAGAGGATGGGTCGAATGTGTGCATTGAAGCTGACCTTTTCAGGAGTTTGGTCGGGTTTTGGGTCGGTGCTTTTAGCGTAGGACTTGGGCGAATCACACGACACCGAAAATCCAATCAGAGCCGCGAGGCTAGATGAAATAAAAATCAGGATGAGCTTGCGGTTAAGGGGCATGAGTAAAATGACGGGAGAATTGACGCGGTAGGGTAGGTAACTACGGAACGACCACAGGTCAAATTTCAAAATGTAGATTTCAGATTACATCAAACCCATGGGGAAACTATAATCATAACTGGGGCTCACCTTCTTTCGGAACGTGAAGCTACTCCGTCACCTTTAGATCCAATCCCTCTGAAAAACGGGCAAAATCTTCCTTCATGGCAGGGGACAACCTATTTTTTGCTTTCGCGGCTTAGTACCAGAGCTCAGCAGCGCCTTTGCATTGCTCAAGTAGCTTGGTTGAGCCGGGTTTATCTTTCCATAAAACCGGTGGGTATTTTTTCATAAACCCAACCAATAACTCGTCCGGAACTTTCTCGGCATCTGCTTTTTTGAAAGCAGCTAAAGCCATTTTATCGACGTCTGCTGGCCTTACATTGCTTAAAGGTTTGGGGGTAGTTTTCGAGGTCGGGGATTTTTTGGGGATCTTATCCAAGTTTTTCCAGCCATCGCTGATCACCACTTGTTCGGTGGCGGATTCACCAGGAAGGCCGGTGGCTAGTTGGAAGCATTGTTTAGTGAAATCCCATACGCCAGCTGAAGCGGAATGACCCACACCCGGCCATGTTCCGCCGATATAGCAAAAATCCTTTTTATCCATTTCATCACGGAAACGCCCATACCACTCGAGTCGCGTAAACGGAGCCTGAGGGAATGATTTTGCGGTATCGTTCTCTCCACAGGAAATAGCGAATGGGATTTTTTTGCGGCGGTAGTGATTTCACCATAATGATCCGTCGCCCATGAGCCACCTGAATGCGCTGAAACTCCGCAGACAACTTACGGGTTCAGCATGGTGAAGCGATGCGTGAACTGACTTCCACCGGAGAATCCGTAAAGGAACATTTGATCGTGTAACTTGTAGGTCTTTTTGAGGATCTTAAATAACTCGATGAGTTTTTCTGCATGAACCCCATCGCCGTTTTGATAAGGGCGATCGCCTTTGGTTTCAAACGAAGGCCCGATCACGATCACATCCCCCGGTTTGCCCAATTTTTCATTCCAGCAGCGCCGCCGCCTTTCCCGCCGGCACCGTGAACTCCAACGACTAGCTGATAAGTGACTGCTGGGTCGATGACATCTGGAGTGTAAACAAAGCACTCCATATCCTGGCTGTCTTTGATGATATTTTCCGCCGCAAATGCGTGGGCGCAACAGATTACGGAGAGGCCGATGAAGGCAAATACGGGTTTCATGATTAGTATCAGATTGGGTTTCGGGGGGGATTTCGCAAGAACTCCTTTTGAAACTGACGGTGAAGCCATCACGTTATTCTATCACGCTTTGGTAGATGATCTCTTCCAATGCCTTCGCCCCCACTGCCGCCGACTCCATAGTCCCTCCCTGAGGAACACCGGGGCGTAGCGGTTTGGTTTCTGCGTGAATCGCTTTCTGATAGAGTTGCATCCTTTGTTTAACCGCACCGAACCTTGCGCTGTCAAGGAGGTCATTGGCGGATGCTAATTGAGCGGAGGCGGGATCTCCAAAGTAAGCGATGAGAGATTGCGCCATCATCCAGTGGCCTACGGCGTCAGGATGGACTTTATCTTTTTGTAGCGTAAATTTTGAATCGATTGCCTTGGCTTGATCGATTTTTTTCCGCATCTCTGAGTGAAGCTCAACCACGTTCCAACCAGTCTCTCGCTGCTTGACCATCCATGCAGAATAGGCAGAGAGCACGCTGTCATAATCGAATCCGGCTTTGCCGTGGTTGTCAAAAATCGGCGGTGTCATGTGCACGATCTCAGCCTTGTATTTCTGCGCCGCCTCTCGCAAGCGCAAGTTTCCATCGCGGAAACAAGCGAACCTCTCTTCATTCAACTCTTTATAAATACCACAGTTCATGCCGTAGCAGACGATGATGAGATCCGGTTTCGTTTTCGCGAGGACGCGTTCTAACCTCTCATGCAAGTCAGGTCTTGGAAATTTGCCTCCGGCATGGTTTTCCTCGCTGAGCCCTGAAATCGTTTCACTGCTAACTCCAGCATTGATAACCGTGAAGCGCTGATCGGGAAATTTCTTCACCAGCCAAGCATCGAAATCGGTTACGTAATCTCCCGCTTGGGTGATGCTATCGCCGAGAATGAGGATGGTTTTTTTGCCCACCAACAGCTTTTCTGCAGCGCTTGCTAAAGGAACCACTGAGAGAAGGGAAAGAAGTAAAATAGAGAGGATCTTATTCATGACGATGTGATGAGATTAATCATTACGAAGCCAAGGTGACAACTTCTTCAAAGATTTTAAGTTGTGACCTACTGCCCTTGCAATCCGCCGCAACCTCAATCCTGCGGCACGTGTGGCTCGAAAGTCATGGAGCGTTCGTGTTCACGGGCTTTAGCGGCGCGTTTAGCTAGAGTTAGGAAGTGCTCTTGAGCGCGGAACGGCTTCTCGCCTTTCTTGGCAGTGATCGGCTTTGAGCTGCCGTCTGATTGGATGCGGTAAGCGTTTTGGTTATCTTTGAAATAGGTTTCCAAAATTTTAATCAGGCGACGCTTGATCGTTTTTTCCTCTATCGGAATCATCAGTTCGACACGTTTTTCTAAGTTACGTGTCATCCAGTCAGCTGAAGCAATGAATACCTCGGGATCGCCGCCTTGGTGAAAATAGAACAGGCGAGCATGTTCGAGGAAACGATCGATCACAGAAACGACCTCGATGTTTTTCGAGAATTTCTCACCGGGAATCAGGCAGCAGATTCCGCGAACGTTGAGTTGAACTTCGACACCTGCCTGCGAGGCGTTGTAGAGCGCTGAGATG
>CAWUUP010000097.1:0-9012 GCA_963925255.1 uncultured Luteolibacter sp. | reverse complement strand
AAATGGTGGATCGAAAAACGATTGAGTTACAAATTGAACAGAAGTTGCGCGCGACGATGGAGAGTGAACTTGAGCGGCAGCTTGCTGAGTTACGTCAGCAGAATACTCTGCAACAGGTAGAGCAAGAGCTAGATTCATTTCCGCAACTTCCCTCAGGTCAAGTAAGCGATGTTAGAAAATTGCGCAGTGGGATTCCTTTTGAAACGGAAGTCATTTTCGAACAAGGTGGAATAGCCTCTGAGGAGCGAGTTGATGATGAAAGCTACGTGGCTCAGTACACCCTGAAATTAACACTTCCGTCCGCGGCTACGACGATTTCTGATTTAGAAAAATCCAATCCAAAGCTTTCTCAAATTTTACCGTCTTTACCAGACCTGCTGACGAAGGCAGAAGTTTCTAAATGGTATAACAAGCTTTACATCAACAAGAGTGAGCGAGTGCGTAGGGATGCGAACGCGCTTAACGAATTGCTCACCAAACACAACATCTACGATTGTGAAACCATCCTGAATTTAAAATCGGAGAGCGGCCGTAAGGTGTTTCTCATGCAGGCGGAAATGGATGTGGTTTCTGATGGATCGGATGGTGACCGACTTGCAGAGATGCCTGAAGCGATCGTTAACTCCACGAATTATCAACCCTTCACCAGTTACGGCTGGTCAAAGAAATCCACCACGCCAAATCCGATGCTTGTGGGACTCAAGAATAGAATCGCAACCGCCAATACGGAGTTAGCTAATCCTGCGACCACGGCCGCACGGAAAACTTGGCTGAAGGATCGCATCACCATGTTAAAACGTTATGTCGCCGATCTAAAAGCACGAAGCTACCTGATCGGAGAGTATGATCCGTTCATTGTGATTTCTGTGAATTTACTAACGGATAGCACAGACCCCTATGCTCCAAAAGTTGGCGACTACGCAGTCGTGATTTATGGAGAAAAAATTTACCCATGCATCGTCGGTGATGGCGGACCGACTTTTAAAGTTGGCGAAGCATCCTTGCGCATGGCGAAAGAGCTCAATCCGAATGCAACGCCATACAGCCGTCCGGTTTCGGATTTAAAAATCACCTATCTAGTTTTCCCAGGAAGTCGCGATGAGAAAAAAGGCCCCCCAGATTACAAAGTATGGAAAGAGAAATGTGAAAGCTTGTTAACTGAGATCGGAGGCTTAGGTGAAAACTATGCCTTGCATGAGTGGAAGGATTTATTGGCGAAGCCAGAACCAGTTTTAGAGCCAGAAGTGCCTAGTGTGGAAGTGCCTCAAGCGCCTAAGTAGCCAAACCCTAATCAGTTCCAACTGCAGGCTGAAACGCGGCTTACGACAGTTCCAGATATGGGACTCTTAAACACCTGGCCTGACTCCAAAAAACTAGACAGTTCTAAGTTGGATTTTCCGTGTTTAAGGCCACAAAAACACACGATAAAATAATCCGATTTATCGTCGAGTCATTAATCTTCCAGCATGACACGCATCCGCTCGCGTTTCCATGCGGCAAGGATGCGTGTGAGCAGCAATGCGGAAAGAATTGTCACGGCTAATTCGAACAAAGGGAGGTTGCCGCGGTCTCTTTCGCCTAAGATGAATTTTCCGGCATCCGATAAGTTTAAAAGTCCTCTAGCAAAACTGAGAAGGGCGATAACTCCAGCTCCGATCACCCCATGCCACAGCATTTTGATGGAGAATAAACCACAGATGATTAATCCCCCACCCAGAGTGAGTGAGCCAATCATCAAACCCATCGCCGCTTCTTTATCAATCCTCGACAGGCCGAGAACGCCGATCCCGATGATTGCGAAGCCGATGATGAAAATGTAGGCGCGAATCATGAGCGGAGTAACCAAGCGATATGCGGTGTGTAGAGGTCTGGTTCTAACAAGAAGGAATCATGTCCTTTGTCTGAGTGCACCGTGATGTGCATGGCGTCGACCCGAGATGCTTCCAAGTGGTTGACGAGCTCGGATTGTTCTTCTGGATAGAAACAGAAATCCGAATCGATGGAGAAAACCAACCACTTCTGTCCGTTGCGAGCGCACCGCTCGAAGAGCTCATGCGGGCTTTCTGCATCACCTTCGAAGAGGGCATCGTAGCGTGACCATAAATCGATGATACGCAGATACGTGTTCGCATCGAAGCGTTTTACGAATTTCTTCCCTTGATGGAGCATGTAGCTCTGGAACTGGTCGCGAACCCGATACCAAGCCAATACATCATCCGCTTGAATCACATCTTGGCGCGCGCGTTTTTCGATGGAGTCGAGGTGGACGAAGGTTTTGTGAGAAATCATCCGAGCGAGGGCGAGGCCATAAAGCGGCGGACTGGCATCATAGAAATCACCGCCGTTGAAATTAGGGTCGTTTTCAATCGCGAGAATTTGCTCGAAAAGGATGAGTCGGTTCAGAACCGTGGTTTTAAATCCTGCCGCGATGCTGATGACGTTGCGGACGCGATCTGGTAAACGTGTGGCGAAGGTGAGTGCAATTAAGCCGCCGACGGATGGGCCTACGACGGCATGCAGCGTTTCGATGCCAAACGAATCGATCAGCAGGGCGATAGCGTTAACCTGATCTGCTGCGGAAACGGATGGGAATTGAGATCCCCAAGGCTTTTGAGTTTGCGGGTTGATCGAAGCTGGGCCGGTGGAGCCGTAGCAACCGCCGAGATAATTTGGGCAGATCACAAAAAACCGATCTGTATCAATCGCTTTACCGGGGCCGATCATGTCTTCCCACCAACCTTGATGAAGCTCGGGCTGCCAGAGCTCGCCTACTTCTGGGATCGCTGAATTGATTCCAGCCGCGTGGTGCGAACCAGAGAGCGCATGGAAAAGTAGGATCGCGTTTGAACGGTCTGGCGCGAGAGTTCCCCACGTTTCGTAGGCAATCCTGATAGCAGGAAGGGACGAACCATCGCGAAGCGCGAAAGTCTTCTCGTGGTTTAAAAAGTGGGTGCTGTTCTCAGCGGGCATGCGGAGCATAGTGAACACGGGAAGCCAATCGTCAAACCCATACGGAGTAGGTCTATCTCACGCCTTGAGGAGAAGGGTTCTCACCCTCCATATTTTTAGCACCCCTTCAGGGTGCGATAGATGCGGTGCGCCGCTGACCGAGTTGGCGATCGCCCGCGCTGTTGTGGAAGCCGCCATTAATGGATGAAAAGATTCGATAGCGGGCAGCGAAAGCGCTACTCAAAATCCTCTCATGAAATACAAAGCTGGATAAGAAATGATGACCTAATTGAAAGAACATCGACCCTAGGCTTGATTCTTTAACTTTTCTTAACTAAAGTTCTCCCCTCGAACGACATGAGTTTCAAAAAGAAGATATCACTGGCGAAAAACGCGCCAAATCGTAAGCGGGGGCAGAAGTTCCCCTATGACGGTTTGGTTTCGGTCAATCGGCGGGCTCATGAGCGAGCAGATATGCAATTGGGCAAAAACCGCAAGTTGAACCAGAGAGTGGGAAAATCGGTCTGGGCATCGATCGCCTTGGAGGATGTCGAAATTGAGCAAGAGGATGCGGCTGGGTTTATGAAAACGCTAACCCGTTGGGTCTTGGCGTTGTTGCTCTTGCCGTTTTGCTGGGTGACGAGTTGGACGTTTCTCAAGACCTTTTCTCACGCAACGATGGAGCAAGGATTTTGGCAGACACCGCAATTCTGGTATTTCACCATCGGAGCGCTGGTGATGCTAGGTTGGTTTACATCGAAGCTAGCGCAGCCATTTTTTCTCTATCTCTACGTTTTCGGGCATGAACTGACTCATGCGGTCTTTGTGAAATGTTTTGGCGGTAAAGTCTATGACATGGAGTGGGGGACCTCCGGTGGTTATGTCACTACGGATAAGAGTAACTGGGTGATCTCGTTGTCACCTTACTTCGTTCCTTTTTGGAGCGTGATCGCGGTGATTTTGTATGCGGTTCCGAGTTTCTTTTGGAAGCTTCCCGGCGAGGCAGACTTGTTCTTCTACTCGGCAGTGGGTGCTTCTTGGTCCTTTCACATGGCATGGACGATTTGGATGATTCCTAGAGACCAACCAGATCTCAAAGACAACGGCACGTTTCTTTCTTTGGTTTTGATCTATTTTGGTAATTTGGTCGTTTTGATCGGATTACTTTGTTTCGCCTCACCTAATCCTTTTGAGAGCTTGCGTGATTTTGGTTACACGTGGTTTGGAACGGCGATGACATGGGGCGATAAAGTGATCCATTGGTTCGAACAATTGATGACTCAGGTTCCGAGTTATTTGTAATCTGGGATTCCTGGTTGTTTTTTCATTCAGAAAACCGAAACTGACAGGGTGATCGATCTTGATGCGAATGCGACAACGAGAATGCTGCCGGAGGTGGTAGATGCCATGTTGCCTTGGTTGCGTGATCAATATGCGAATCCATCGGGAAGTTATCGGGAAGCAAAACTTGCGCGTAAAGCCATCGATGAAGCCCGTGAGCAGGTGGCGGATTTGATTTCAGCTCATCCCGAGGAAATTATATTCACCGCTGGAGGAACGGAGAGTGTTAATACAGCTCTCTATTCTCTGAATGCACTAGCAAGTAATGGAGCGGTAGTGACTTCGGCAATCGAGCACAGTGCAGTTTTGCGATATCTTGAGAGGCTCAAGCGTGAGACGAGAGCTGTGAAAGTGGATATTTCTGGTTTGGTCGATGAAGAAGATTTCACAAAGGCCTGCGAAGGTGCGGCCTTTGTTTCTGTGATGCTTGCGAATAATGAAGTAGGAGTGATTCAGCCTATTACTCGGTTTTTAGAAATCGCAAACTCCAAGGATTTGCCGTTTCACACCGATGCGATTCAGGCTGCGGGAAAAATTCCAGTTTCTGTTAAAACGATGCCTGTGGATATATTGTCTCTATCGGCTCATAAATTTCACGGACCTAAAGGCATAGGCGCTCTCTATGTTCGCAAAGGATTAGATTTCTCGCCTCTCTTGATGGGAGGTGGGCAAGAAGGAGGTCGACGGAGTGGAACGGAAAATACGGCTTCTATTGTGGCTATGGGTAAAGCTGCAGAATTGGCGAAACGGGCAGTGGAATCTGGTTTGGATATCGAATTAGCAGCAATGCGAGATGTTTTTGAAAAACAGTTGATGGAAGGTATCAGTGGATGTGTTAGAAACGGTAATACTTCGCACCGCTTGCCGAATACAACCCACCTCTCGTTTCAAGATTGCGATGCTGCTGGAATATTAATTCTGTTAGATGAGGCAGGCTTGGCTTGTTCTGCGGGTTCTGCATGTATGACTGGCAAACAAAAGCCATCTCATGTACAAGTCGCGATGAAAATTTCTGAAGCTGCAGCAAAAACCAGTTTGCGATTTAGCTTTTCTCGCTTCAATACCCATGCCGAGGCAGCACAAGCCGCACAGATCGTCATCAAATCCGTCGCGAAATTACGTTCCGTGCAGGGTGCTGGAACGGGTCCGGTCGCGATCTATACTTCGTAGTCGCTCAAGAGCTAAAAAAGGTAGGCACTCCTTGAAGAGTGCATACCTCACTAGCTGATGTAGCCGAAAGTCATTTATTCTGCTGCTTTTTTAGGCTTAGGCTCTTTTGGAGCTTTTGGCGGCCTAGGTTTCTTGGGCTTTTTAGGTTTTGCTGCCTTATCTTTTCGCATTACGGCTTTTTCTTCCTTGCTGAGCTTACCGTCTTTATCGGCATCATATTTTTCGAGAAGCTCCGGAGAGATCTCTTTTTTTGGTTTTTTGGCTTCTTCAGCATAAGAAATGCCCGCGAAAGCGAGCATCCCAGCGATTATGACTAACGATTTGGTTTTCATGTGTTTGTTTACCATGTGATATCCCATGGTAACTTGTTTAAACCTAAGATTTTCAGGGAAGTTGCGGAGTATTGTTAAATAAATTATTTTGAGGCGCATCAGGTGATGCGATGTAACGCTCATGCTGCTTGGGGCTAAAACTCAAACGATGATTTCAAAACCTTTGCGGTAGGTTTCTTTAAGCATTGGATTAGCTAGCTCCGAGTCGGTCCCGATGAAGATTTCTTTTTCGGGATCTACCTTGTTATCTTCGAGATGGGTGAGCATGCGCGAAACCGCATCTGAGGTAATAGGGTTGGTGATAGATTGTTTGAGCTCCTCTGGTTTTGCCGTTGGTGGCGGCGGTAGTGGCAATGAGGGCGCGAGTGTGGTTGGGCGTTGCGATGATGACGGCATCGATTTCCGGAGATTCGCAAGCTTTGCGAACATCGGAGAACTTGATGACTTTGATGGATTTTTTCTCTAGTTCGGCGGCGTGAATAGGAGATGTCAGAGCGAGGATGGGGGATGCATGGAAAATCGGTTTAAAGGCTCGCTTCGGCGGGAGACGGAATTTATTTTCATGATGAGAGCAAATTTTGGGAATAGCCTGAAGGGAAATTACCTCATAATGTAAAGCATGAGTGAATTCGCAGACTTAGTTGATGCCCATTACGAGGCGCTGTATCGCTTCGGATACTCGCTAGCGCGTAATCCGGATCACGCGGCCGATTTGGTGCAGGAGACTTTTTGTATTTGGGCAGCCAAGAACGAGCAATTAAGAGACAGGAGCAAGGCTAAGACTTGGTTATTCACCACGCTGCATCGCGAGTTTTTAGGTCAACGAAGAAAGCAGGCAAGATATTCGGATCAGCCTTTGGATGAGAATATTGGGCAAGAGCCGAGTGGAAATGAAGAACAGGCAGATCGCCAGATGGATGGGCAGCGGGTTGTTGAGCTATTAGGTGAAATGGAAGAGATGTATCGCGCGCCTCTAGCGTTGTTTTATCTTCAGCAACATAGTTACAAAGAAATCGCGGAGATTTTGGATGTGCCGATCGGAACTGTCATGTCGCGTTTATCTCGCGGAAAAGAATTATTAAGAAAACGAATGACTTCCGAGCCGTCGAGTGCTCCGAAGAATTTGATCGATGTAAACCCAGAAATTTTCAAAAAACATCATGGATAAAGAACGAGCAAAATTTGTGCTCCAGAGTTTCCGCCCGGATGGTGCGGACGTGGGTGACGAAGCTTTCGCGGAGGCATTGAAGCTCGCGACGATCGATCGCGAACTCGGGGAATGGTTACTCAAAGAGCGGGCATTTGACGCAGAGTTCGCTGAATGTCTGGCGCGAGTAGATTTGCCTCAAGGCTTACGCGAAAGCGTGTTGCTAGCAATGGTTCAAAGTGGATCGGGTTATCCGAAGGTGGATATGAAAGATGACGAACTTATAGCCACAGGCTTGGCTAATGTAAAAGTTCCAGCGGAGTTGAGAGCTCGAATTCTGGAATCCATGGAGCGCACCAAGATTGTAGAGATGAAACCAATGTCATGGATGCCTTACGGCATGCCCGTTGCCGCGGCTGCGGGAATAGTATTAGCATTTGTGTTTTTGATGGATCATCCCAAGGGCGGTAACATCGCTAATTTGCCGAAAGATCGGATCACAGTGGATGCGGTGCAAGCCAGCTTTGTTGGCTTGTATCAATCTCCAGGGTTTTCGTTTGAGAAAAGCGGCACGGATCAGCATGAGTTGGTTTCTTATTTACGGGGCAAAGAACTGCCCTGTGGTGGCATGAGATTTCCAAAAGGCCTTGAGAGAATGAAAGGGCTAGGATGCTGTGAAATCGTTGTCGGAGAAAAGAAAGGGTCGCTGATCTGTTTCGGTGAAAAAGAGGGAATCGTTCACTTGATTATTTTCCGGCGCGCTGATGTGGATGACGCGTTACCAACCGTCGAGCAACCTCACATCAGTCAATCTGGTGAATGGGCGCAGGCGTGCTGGGCAAATGAGAATTATGCTTATACGCTGATTTCGAAGAACCGAAGCACTGAGCTGAAAGAGTTGTTTTGAGCTTTGTGACCGGGGGAAAGTAGTTGGGGATAGAATGGCCCCAAGACAATCTGGGACTGAAAGTCCCAGCCACTTAGAAATCTTTCAGGACGTCGTCCATTGCGTCGATGAGTTCTTGCATGGTGGCTACGGTTTCGTTGCCCATGTTAGAGATGCGGAAGGTTGTACCTTTGATTTTGCCGTAGCCGCCGTTGATCAAGAAGTTGTATTTGGTTTTCAGGGCTTTAATGAAGCCGCTGAGATCCAAGGTTTCTGGAGTGGCGAAGCAGGTGAGCGCGAATGAGCGGTGTCCTTCTGGCGCGAAAAGCTGGAAGCCATGTTTTGCTCCCCATTCACGGATCATCGTGTTGGTTTTCAAATGGCGGGCTTTGCGACCGGCGAAGCCTTCTTCGGCGATTTTTTCGAGGATGTATTGCAGGCCGAAGAGCAGTGAGATCGCCGGGGTGGTAGGAGTGTTGTTCGCAGTATCATTTTTCGCAAACTCGAAGAAATCGAAGTAGTAACCGCGATTCGGGATCGTTTTAGCGCGCTCCATAGCGGCTTCAGAGACGGCGAAGAGCGCAAGGCCCGGAGGAAGAGCGAGAGCTTTTTGAACACCTGCGAGGCAGACATCGATGCCGTGTTTGTCCATATCGATATCGACGGTTGAAAGGGATGATACCGTATC
Organism: uncultured Luteolibacter sp.; assembly: GCA_963925255.1. GTDB lineage: Bacteria > Verrucomicrobiota > Verrucomicrobiia > Verrucomicrobiales > Akkermansiaceae > Luteolibacter. The sequence continues at coordinate 499 of CAWUUP010000097.1, read as the reverse complement.
GACGATGAGCATGGTATCGGGGAAAGATTTCACGACAGCAGCGATTCCCGCGAGGTCGTTAAGGACGCCGGTGGAAGTTTCTGAATGAATCAAAGTAACGGTATCGAATCCACCTTCAGCGAGTTTTGCTCGGACAACATCCGGGCTGATCGCATCGCCCCACTCGACTTGGACGGCTTCGGCTTCCAATCCGCATTTCTTTGCAACATCGAGCCATTTATCAGAAAACGCACCGCAGCAGAGGCAGAGAACTTTCTTTCTGCCAAGATTACGAAGAGCACCTTCCATCACGCCCCAAGCGGATGAGGTGGAGAGGAAAACAGGGCGTGTCGTTCCGAAGATTTCTTTCAGACCGGGTTGGAGTGAGGCGTAGAGGTCTTCAAAATCTTTACCGCGGTGTCCGATCATGGTGTGAGACATGGCGGCGAACGTTTCCGGTGAGACATCGACTGGGCCTGGATTGAAAAGTTTTGGGGTCATGGAGAAGAGTGAAGAGTGA
>CAWUUP010000096.1:0-3582 GCA_963925255.1 uncultured Luteolibacter sp. | reverse complement strand
AGGCTGCATAGCCCCGCCCCCAAAGCCTCTAAACGCCTCATTTTATGTCATTGAAAATTCGCAACCTCGCCATCATCGCCCACGTTGACCATGGGAAAACCACCCTCGTCGACCAACTCCTCCAAGCCGGCGGTACCTATCGTGAAAACCAAGCCACTCAAGAGCGTGCGATGGATTCCATGGATCTTGAGAGAGAAAAGGGCATTACCATCAAAGCGAAGAACACCGCGATTCTTTGGGAAGGTTACACGATCAACATCGTCGACACCCCGGGTCACGCCGACTTCGGTGCAGAGGTAGAGCGCGTGATGAAAATGGTGGACGGTGTTTTGCTGGTTGTGGATGCAGCAGGTGGCCCACAAGCTCAGACACGTTTCGTGCTTCGTAAAGCACTTCAAGAAGGCCTTAAGCCGATTGTTGTGGTGAACAAAGTAGACCGCCCGCTTTCCAATCCGCTCAAAGTGCACGATCAAGTGCTTGAGCTTTTCCTCGACCTCGATGCGACCGAAGAGCAGTTCGAAGCTCCTTTCTGCTACGGCTCTGCTCGTGACGGTTACTTCATGGATCATCCAGATGATGAGCGTAAGGACTGCATTCCGCTCCTGAAAAAAATCATCGAGTTCATTCCTGAGCCAGCAGCTGATCCAGAGGCTCCTTTCCACATGCTTGTTTCTAACATCGAGTGGGACAGTTTTGTGGGTCGTGTGGCTGTCGGAAAAGTACTAGGTGGCAATGTCAAAAAAGGCGACACCATCTGGCTTCATCGCAAAGACGGCACCAAGCAACAATCCAAAGTGATGAAAACCTTCACCTACTCCGGTCTTGCGACTGAGGACTCCGAAGGTTGCGGCGCAGGCGGTATCGTCGGCATCGCTGCAGGTATCGAAAACATCGATATCGGTGAAACCCTTGCCGCTTCTGCAGATCAAAAAGCACTTCCTTTCGTAGAGATTGATCCACCAACCGTTTCCATGGAGTTCTCCATCAACGACGGCCCACTCGGCGGAAAAGAAGGCAAGCACGTTACCTCACGCGCCATCCGCGAGCGCTTGATGCACGAAATCAAAACCAACGTTTCTCTCCAAGTTGAAGACACCGATCAAGCGGGTGTATTCAACGTCTCCGCACGTGGCGCGATGCAGATCGCCGTTCTTGTGGAGCAGATGCGGCGCGAAGGTTTCGAAGTCTGCGTTTCTCGTCCGACCGTTATCTATCGTCGCGACGACAACGGTAAACTTCTTGAACCATTCGAGACTCTCTACATCGAATCTCCAGGTGACTACACTCAGGGCATTTTAAAAACACTCATCAACCGCAAAGGCATGATGGAAAACATGGAGACTGAACCTTCAGGCGAAACTCTCATCACCGCTCTCATCCCGACCCGTGGTTTGATTGGTTTCGAAACGGAAATCGTCAACCTCACTTCCGGTCACGGTATCATGTCTCACCTTTTCCGTGAGTATGGCCCACACGCAGGTGAAATCGTCACCCGCACCACAGGAACTCTCGTTTCCATGGAAGCTGGTGTTGCGACGACTTACTCGTTGCAAGCGCTTGAAGATCGTGGAGTTCTCTTCGTCGGTCCTAACGATGCCATCTACGGCGGTATGCTCGTCGGTGAAAACCCACGCGTTGGAGATATGCCTGTTAACCCGGTTAAAGAGAAACACCTCGATAACATGCGTTCATCCGGTAAAGATAAAACCTCCAAGCTCACTCCTCCGATCCGGTTCTCTCTTGAGCGCGCCATCGAATACATCGATGCCGATGAGCTCGTTGAAGCAACTCCTCAGAACATCCGCCTTCGTAAGCGTATTCTCGATGAAGGCGCGCGCAAGCGTGCGGCAAAAGGAGTCAAAGGTGACGATCGTAGTAAACGGTAAGTTTATAGTAGGGTCATTTTGATAAAATAACCCCTATCTAACTGGCTCAACCCGATCGGTCATTTTATCAAAATGACCTTACCGACTTCTCCCCATGTCCACTCATCTCATCCGCATTTCTGAAGTTTTCTCTCCGTTGATTGGAGAGATTCTTGGAATCCTTGCGGTGGATAAAGTGAAGAGACTCGGCAGCGAGTATTACCTGATTCAAACCGAAGCAGAGGAGCTCATCAAAGATTCAGCTGCTACGCGGTTTATTCGCTTCCATGTTCTAATCGAACATTCATGGCCGTGTAATCCGGAGAAGATGGAAGGGTTTATCGAGAAAGCAGCACAGTCAATTTACTACAAATTCGAAAGCCGAAATCCACAAACGATCTTAGTCGGCCAGCTCGACCCGGGTGCACCGAAACGTTATTACAAAGCTCTCGCATCGAATCTAAGAGGACGGGCTTTGCAAGTTTTCGATCTACCTGACAACGCGCCGAAATCGGCGGAAGAACAAGATCCTAAAAAGGAAACGTTGTTTTGTTGGGTCGGTAAAGAAGGTGTATATTGCGGTATCGCGACTCCTCTCGAAGCAGGTGGAATTCATCCGGGCGGCACGAAATATATCGCGCAAAACGCCGATGACACTGTCAGTCGTGCGGGTGCGAAGATTGCAGAGGGGTTGCATTTCCTCTCGATGTATCGGCCTTTACCTCGTGAAGGCGCGCATTGGTTAGAGCTCGGTGCAAGCCCAGGCGGCATGACTTCGGAGTTGTTGATGCGGGGTTATGAAGTTTCTGCAATCGACCGAGCACCGCTCGACAAGCGCCTCGCGAATCATCCTAAACTGAGCTTCCTGCGGGAAGACGTGGCTGAGTTCGTTCCGCCACGGGGGATTCGTTATGACGCGATCCTTTCCGATATGAACGGTGCGCCACGTCAGGCAATCACGCTGGTGACTCGTTTAAAAGATTTCCTCCGTCCCGGTGCGCTCGCTGTATTCACACTCAAAACGACCGGCGCAGAAACCATCGCCGAAATCGAAACACTAGAAAAAGATGTGTTAGAAATTGCGAAAGGAAATAGCTTTTCTCTGATTGTGAAAACACACCTGACGTATAATCGTCAGGAGTTCACGCTGTTTTTTGAGAAGGTCTGATGGAGCGCCGCAGGCTCTGGACTGCTGGGATCATTCCCGGCTATCACTTTGAGCGTTGATCAAGGAGCGCTGTTGTAATACCGATACTCTACCCTTAGACGAATCTAAACAAAAAGCTGCGGATCACCGCAGCAGTCCAAAGCCTCCGGCGGGCAGGAAATTCACACGAACTTTTTTCCTATTATTTCGGATAACGAACATCGGGATCATTTCCAGCTTTCACGTTAAGCGTTGATTAAGGAGCGCTGTGGTAATAACGATAATCTGGGATTGGACGTATCTGAGAGGCAGGCTCTCCTACAATAGCTTTGCTCGTAACAAGTCGGTGACTTGTTTTGGGTTGGGCTTGGTCGTTGAGGATTTCATGACTTTGCCGGTGAGGAAGTTGAGGAGCTTTTCGTTGCCGGCTTTGATGGCTTCGACTTCGGTTGGGTTTTCGGCGATGGCAGCATCGACCAAAGCTTCGAGGTCGCCAGCTGAGGTGGGTTTGAAGCCGAGTTCATCAGCGATGTCTTTTGGTGCGCGTTCTGGAGAGGCGAAGAGGACGGC
>CAWUUP010000095.1:0-4995 GCA_963925255.1 uncultured Luteolibacter sp. | reverse complement strand
GTGCTTGCCCATGGTGTGGATTTGCTCGGTAAGGGGATCGGACATAAAATCTATTTCTTAGCGATAAAGCGGGTGGAAATACCTTTGTTTGCAATGATATCGGACAAGCGTTCTGGGCAGCGACCGTTAGCAATATGGACTTCGATTCCTGCCTCGGTAGCAAATTTAACAGCTTCGAGTTTAGATGCCATACCGCCCATGGAAAATTTTCCGCGATCTGATCGAACGAAATTGAGGACATCATCGACGTTTTCGACCACGGGAATGATTTGATTGCTAGTGGGATCGAGAAGCCCGTCAACGCTAGTTAGGAGAATTACGCGTTTTGCACCAATGAGTTTTGCGACTAACACAGAGAGCATATCATTATCTCCGAAGCTAAGTTCGCGAATCGCGACCGTATCGTTTTCGTTAATGATGGGGATAATACGCGGCTCTTGAAGTAAGCGCGTTAGGGTGTTGGTGATGTAGCCAGCGCGGAGCGGCGTATCGATGTCTGCTGCGGTGAGGAGAATTTGAGCGACTGAGTAATCAAAGTTTCCGAAAAGCGATGTATAAGAGCCCATGAGTCGGGCTTGCCCAACAGCTGCACAGGCTTGGCGGGTGGCAATATCCTGAGGATACTCGGTGAGTCCCATGGCGGAAACTCCTGATCCGACTGCACCCGATGAAACGAATAAACAACGGTGACCTTCGTTCATTAGGCCAGAAATGGAAGCGACCAGATGCACTAAAGCAGCGCGATCGATTGTACCATCGGCGGTTTGGGTAAGGACGCCGGTGCCGGCTTTGATAAGTGTGAGTTCGCTGGACATGGATGCAGGAATTACGGTTAAGTAGCCATAAACCGAAGCGTCAAACTTGCCAACCGAAACCTTGGAAAACCTTCGTGCGGATTTTTGCGGTTCCACTTGCGAATGACCAATTGCAGTCCTATAAGCCCTTGGTCTACGAGTCATATAATGAAAGCAACAATTTTACTTATTCTCTCTGTTTTGATTTTTAGTTTCTCACTGGCGCAGGCCAGCGGAGGTCAAGGGTCGAAGCCGCATTATCCAGAGCTCTCAGATGGTAGCACCCAATACGCCGCATTTCCTAAGCCCAAGGAAATGTATGAAAAAGTAGATAGCGGTTTGATTGACGTTATCAAATCAAGAGCGAAAGAGGATCCATTCAATCTTGTTGCGACATTGATTTTCTTTCTGGCGATCTGCCATACCTTTGCTGCTAGTTCGCTGAATAAATTGGCTCATCATTTTGAGCACGAACACGAAGAGAATCTTAAAAAGCGTGGTCCACGCGATGATGAGCATCCAGATGGTGAGCCGGAAGTATCTTTTAAAGCCACTCTTTTTCACTTTCTCGGTGAAGTAGAAGCAATTTTCGGTATCTGGGTGATCGCCTTAGCAGCTGCGGCTAGCTATTTTTATAGTTGGAACGATTTCGAAGTATATCTCAGTAGAGACAAAGTTTTCACTGAGCCATTGTTTGTCGTGGTGATCATGGCAATCGCAGCAAGTCGTCCTGTCCTGCGCTTTGCGGAATCTGTGATGTCTTATGCTGCAGCTCTAGGTAAAGGCACACCCGCTGCATGGTGGCTGAGTGTATTGATTGTTGCTCCGATTCTCGGCTCATTTATCACTGAGCCAGCTGCAATGACCATCGCAGCGATGTTACTAGCTAAAAAGTTTTATCGGCTCAAACCGTCTCCTACTCTAGCTTACGCAACCATTGGGCTCTTATTTGTGAATGTTTCAGTCGGGGGCACTCTTACTCATTTTGCAGCGCCTCCCGTTTTGATGGTAGCTGGCACATGGGGATGGGATACGCTTTTCATGGCGCAACATTTCGGATGGAAGGCAATTACAGGAGTGGTTATTTCGAGTTTGCTGTATTTTCTGATTTTCAAAAAAGCCTTATTCCGTGTGGCTGATCTTGCTGATGGCATTGAGGATAATCAGCTTCATCCCCAATCCTGGAAGGAACGCGAGACGCCAATTCCTGCTTGGGTCACTTTTGCCCACTTATCTTTCCTCGCATGGACGGTTTACACCGCTCATTATCCAGTTTTATTTGTGGGAGGATTCCTGTTTTTCTTAGCGTTTTTGATGGCGACTAGCCATCATCAGAACGAAGTATCGATGAAGAGCCCAATGTTGGTTGGATTCTTTCTTGCGGGTTTAGTGATTCACGGTGGGTGCCAGGGATGGTGGATTGCGCCGATTATCCAAACCCTTTCAGACAAGGCATTAATGTTTGGATCAACAGTTCTAACAGCCTTTAATGACAATGCCGCGATTACGTATTTAGCATCACAAGTTCCGGGTATCTCAGTTAGTGCCAAACATGCTGTCGTTGCGGGTGCCGTGACAGGTGGTGGTCTAACGGTGATTGCAAATGCTCCCAATCCAGCTGGTCAGAGTATCCTATCAAAATACTTCGATGGTGGAGTATCTCCGTTGAAGCTATTTATCGCCGCCTTGATGCCAACCATCATTGTTTACCTTTGTTTTGTGTTATTACCGAGCGGTTCGGCTAAAGAGCATGAGTCTGTAAATGAGCCGGCTACAGCTGTAGAGAAGGTTGAGGATTTGCAAAGTCCGGCAGGAAATCATTAAAAATCATTTCCTTGGGTTTGCTATGGCTCACTTCTTGAGTTGTTCAAACTCCTCGGGATGATCGAATAGGAACGTGGGTTTCTCTTCTGCGAGAGATTCACGCGAGTTGAATCCCCAGCTCACTGCTGCGTGAGGAATGCCTGCCTTTTGTGCGGCTTTCACATCACGCAGTTCATCTCCGATATAAATCATTTCGGAATGTTCTAGTGAAAAGGTTTTACGTATTGCTTTTAGGTGGCGTGATTTGCCAGTGAGTTTTGAGGTTGAGGAAACAAAATCAAAAAGTTCACGAATACCGTGGTTCTTGAGAAAGATATCGACGTTTGCGGTGGCATTAGATGTTAGGATGCCGAAGTTCTTTGTATGTTGGCGTAATTCGGTCAAAGCTTCTTTCATTCCTTGGATGAGCTGTAGCTGATCGATATTTTTTCGCATTATTCCCGTGCCACGGGCGATAATATATGGGACGCGATGCTTAGGGATTCGTAATTCATTAAGAATTTCCTTCAGGGATAGATGTCTAAGTTCGGAAACTTCATGTTCTGCTACTTCACGAATTCCGTATTCAGGAGCGATCTGATTGAAAATTTTACGAGTCTCTCCAAGTGTGTCGGCAATGGTACCGTCAAAGTCAAAAACGAGAGCTCGGTATTTCATTTGTGATAAATTGATTGAGTGAGAGAACTGAGACGAGCTTGAAATGATTTAAAAATCAGAGTCTCAGGTTTGGATTTATGTCGCCATCTAGACGATCGGTCTTTCCTGAGAGAAAACGTAGTAAGCCAGCAAAGGCAATCATGGCTGCGTTATCGGTGCAAAGATCGGAGTTAGCGATATGGAGTTGGAATCCTTCTTTTGCGCAGCGATCAGTGAATGCCTCGCGAACACAGCGATTTAGGCTAACGCCACCAGACAGGCCGATGACCTTAGTGTTTGTGGCTTTCGTAGCTCGGATGGTTTTTTTGACTAGCACATCGACCACAGCGGCTTGGAAAGAGGCGGCGATGTCTTCCAGCTTGGCGCTAGGATCTTTTTGTAAGGTGTATAGGACGGCGGTTTTCAGGCCGGAGAAGGAAAAATCAAGTTCTCCGCCCTGCATCATAGAACGCGGAAAATCGTAGGCGTTTGGATTACCATTGCGGGCGGCTTTTTCGATTTCGGGTCCGCCAGGATAGGGGAGTCCGAGCATTTTTCCGACTTTGTCGAACGCCTCGCCGGCCGCATCATCGCGAGTGCTACCGAGTTTTTGGTAGTTTCCGGGTGAGGAAACCTTCATGAGCTGGGTGTGGCCACCTGATACGATTAATCCGATGTGATGCGGCACAACGGTCTGGTCGATGAAAGGCGATAGTAGATGGCCTTCAAGGTGGTTGACGGCGATGAAAGGTTTACCTGAAACGCAGGACATCGCTTTCGCTGCAGTACTGCCAACAAGTAATGAAGATGCGAGGCCGGGGCCCATGGTGGCTCCGAAGGCATCGATGTCTACCATGTTGATCGCGGCAATTTCCAACGATTTCTCGACTAATCCATTGAGATTAAGGGAATGACTGCGCGAGGCAATTTCCGGAACGACCCCGCCGTGAACCCGATGTTCCTCGATTTGGGAGGCTATCACACTGGAAAGTAGCTCAGCACGCTGATTCGGTTCACCGCGGAGGATTGCCACCGCCGTTTCATCACAAGAGCTCTCAATTGCCAGAATAACCGCCACAACGGTATGATTCACGGACTGGGGCGTTTGAGCAATAGCGAAGAAGATCAAGAGAGAAAACCGCGAATGAACGCGAATAAACGCTAACAAGAAGATGGATTAAACATTTTTCATCGAAATCGAGGAGTTTAGCTTTTCGGAGAATTTCATTCAAAATGATTTCATTCGCTTCCATTGGCGTTCATTCGCGGTTTTCTTAATCTAGGAAATTCTGAGATTTCTTTGAAAGTTGGATGATAGAGGTTGGACGTAGGGCGTTTCCTATTTCAGATTCTGGCATGCTTTTTTCTGCTGCTTATCCTGAACTGCTCTCGAGCCCGACATCTCTGATGCGCCGGTTCATGAGTTTGTTGGACGAAAATGTTCCTTTGGAAAAGCTCGCTGCAATAAGCCAGCAAGTGACGCGTCAACATTTTGGTAAGACGATGCGCTTGTTTGCGCCGCTTTATGTTTCGAACGAATGCGTGAATAACTGCTCGTATTGCGGGTTCTCTCGGGATGCTGCGATTCTGCGAACGACCCTCACCGTCGATCAAGTAGTGACAGAAGGAAAGTATCTGCATGCGCAGGGATTTCGGAATTTGTTGTTAGTGGCGGGGGAGCATCCGAAATTTGTTTCCGAAGGGTATTTGCAAAAGTGCTTGGATGCGTTGATTCCTTTGT
>CAWUUP010000094.1:0-7386 GCA_963925255.1 uncultured Luteolibacter sp. | reverse complement strand
CCCGGTGTTAGGGTGGTGGATTCCGATCCGGCGACTTGCGCATTTCCAAGATCGATTTTTAATTCAGATCCTCCAGTGAGTGTAAGAGTGCGGAGTAATGTCCCTTCTTTCCCAGGTTTCCATGCATCACTGAGGACTTGCTTGCCGATAGTAATGTTAAAGGTTGGGTTGCCTTGAGGATCTAATGAGTAGCCTCTGAAGCGGGCTTCTTCAGGAAGGAAACGAGTTTTGGTCAGCTTGATCACATTGACTCCAGATGGAGGCTGATTACCTTGCCCACGGCTGGTCCAGTGTCGACCCGCATCCATGAATTTGCCAGTCCAGACGAGTTCTGGTGCGAGGTTGTCTGCCGAATAAACGAGATTGAGACCTTCTGGAAAACCAAAGCCGATGCCGCGAGCTGTGGTGCCTTCGATGAAATTACGATAGATCGCGGTTTTGTTATCAGTTGGGATGAGAGGGATGCTGGGAGTGTCGCCACCCTTACTAAGTGATGTTTTATCTGTGAGCCAATTCCATTCCTTATCGCCGGATTTTCTCCATTTTAATTCCAGATCTTTAAATCCAATGCCTTGGAAGTAATCCATGCGAAATGGGTTTTTTCCTTCTTTTAGAGTAATTTTGTTTTTGCTTGCCCGTTTTCCATTCATCGCTCCGGTGCCCTTAACTTCGCAAACGATCTGATTATTCAGGGTGATGCGCGCACCATCGTCTGAATCGAGAACGAACTCATATTCACCAGCTTCTGGAGCAACGAAGTTACCTTCCCAGACAATTCCAAAGTGGGTTTTGATGCCGGCAATCAATGGGTTGATTTTGCCACTGTGCTCTTCTTCGATGTTTTCTGCCTGAATTTTATCGAAATCAGGAATTTGATTCCACTGACCCTTGTAAACACGCGAGGTGAGATCGGAGAGGGGAGTTTTTTGGATGGGGAGTGGAAAAAGTTTAAGGAGTTCTGGTGCGGTCCAAGGCTCTGTGCGCTTCTCGAATTCAGAGCTTGTGACTCGGATCAGGTCTCTAGGGACGTTTTCTCCCTTATTGCCCCATGCAGTATTAACGTAGTTCAGTATGGCGACAATTTGATCTTCGTTAAGTGCAGCGCCGTGAGGGGGCATTTCTAAGTTGTATATTTTGCCATTCACTTCAATGGGTCCCTGTAAACCAAAGAGGACAATGGCAACTGCTCGCTTCGGATTTCCATGAAGCCATGGGCTTCCAGCAAGCGGAGGAAACATGCCGTTGTTGGCGCCTTTTCCATCTGGGGCATGACAAGCAGAGCAAAACTGGGTGTAGAGTTGCTCACCGTTTTGCTTCGCTGCAATCAGAGAAGTGGTAAATGCGATAGTTAGGAAAGGAAGGAATCTGAGCGCGGTCATGTGTTAAGTAGCTGGTTAAATAACGAAAGTCCTATACTAATTCTTACATAGTGGCAAAAATAGTCAGTTATTTACGAAATCGGACAAAAATAGAATCTGGGTTAATCAAATGCTTTACATGACGAAACTGTCATACAATAGCAATTGCCGCGCCGATGAACTCCACAACTTACAAGTTATTCTCCGCTGCAGCTGCCATTTGTGCCTTGCTGTGTTCTTGTTCCTTTGGTCCACCTCCAGAGCCAGCGAAAGCTGAGCGTATCATGTATGAATGGCATGATGTTGGTGGACCGGGTGAACTTTCCGTCGAAATCGACCTTAGCGATCAAATTGCGACAATCAAACGTGGGGGACAAGAGGTTGGTTGGAGTTTTGTCGCAACCGGAATCGAAGGACGCGGCACGCATCCGGGTTCGTATCAGGTTACCGAGAAAATCGTTGATAAGTTCTCCAATAAGTATGGTTGGATTGAAAATGAACTGGGTGAAATGGTAAATGACGATGCTACACCCAGTTCTCCTCTGAATCTGGGTGAACGGTATATGCCTGCGCCAATGCCTTATTGGATGAGGATCACTCACTATGGTATTGGGATGCATGTAGGGAAAATCCCTTATCCGGGGGAGACTGCTTCACATGGCTGTATTCGTATGCCGAAGGATTTTGTGCCTTTGCTCTATGAGCAGGTGAAAATCGGCACGCCTGTAAAAGTCACTTACTGAACCGAATCGGTTTCTGGTAGTTTTGTATGCTTAGCTCCTTTTCTGACGAGTATGTAGAAGAAGGGCGCGAATATCACGCCGAAGAACGTCACTGCGATCATTCCGAAGAAGACAACCGTTCCGAGGGCTTGTCGCATTTCTGCGCCGGGTCCTGAGGCTATGACTAAGGGGATAACACCAAGAATGAACGCCAAGGATGTCATCATGATGGGACGTAAACGAAGTCTAGCTGCTTCCGTAGCAGCTTCAAATCGGTCTCTGCCTTCATCTTCGAGTTGGCGTGCAAATTCTACGATCAAGATCGCATTTTTCGAAGCGAGCGCGATCAGAACGACGAGTCCGATTTGGGATAGAATGTTGTTATCCATGCCGCGGAAGTAGATTCCCCAGATAGCTCCAGCAAGGCAGAGAGGGACGGTGAGAACAACCGCCAGCGGAAGTCCCCAGCTCTCATATTGAGCTGTGAGCAGGAGGAAAACGAAGAGCACCGCGATGATGAAAATCATTAACGCTGATCCGTTGTTCTCAGTTTCTTGAAAAGCGATTTCTGTCCATTCGTAGCTGATGCCAGGCGGCAAAACTTTTTCTGCAAGTTGTTCCATTTTGGCAATGGCTTGGCCGCTGCTGAAACCAGGCGCAACGGCTCCAATGAGATCAGCTGATGGATAGAGATTGTGACGAACCACACGATCTGGGCCAGTGGTTTGGCGAAGCTCCATCAAAGAACCCAAGGGCACCATTTCGCCGGAACTGTTTCGGGTTTTCAGTTTGGCGATATCCTCTGCGTTATCCCGGAATGAACTATCGGCCTGAGCGGTGACGCGGTAGGTGCGTCCATAAAGGTTGAGTTCATTAACAAATGACGAGCCGAGATAGATTTCCAATGTCTGGAACACGTTTTGAAGAGGAACTCCGAGCATCAGGGCTTTCTCACGATTGATGTCCGCGTAATATTGAGGACCAGCTGAAGTGAAGGGAGTAAAGGCTCGAGAAATTTCTGGTTCGTTAAATGTCGCACGAGCGAGGTCCCATGTTGCCTTTTCTAGAGCTCTGTAGCCAAGGTCTGCACGATCTTGAACTTGCATTTTAAACCCACCACCGGTGCCAAGTCCGCGAACGGTAGCAGGTGGAATCACGATCCCGAAAGCATCGACTTTGTTGACGGCTTGGGTAAGTCGTTCATACATGACCGCTCCCGATTCACGTTCTGCGAACGGCTTGAAGACGGGGAAGAGCACGATGGAGTTGGTTGCATTGGAGAAAGTTGCTCCGTTGAATCCTGTGAAACCGACCACGTCCTCAACGCCATCCACTTGGGAGACGAGCTTGATGAGTTGATGCACAACTTCATCGGTGCGTTCCAGAGAAGCTCCTGTCGGTAGTTGAGCCGCGACGATTGCGTAACCTTGGTCTTGAGGTGGAATGAACCCACCAGGGACCCATTTAAAACCAACCCCTGCGATGGCGATGAGCCCGCCGTAAAGTAAAAGCATGATAAAACCAAGCCTCAGGCTGCGACGGATGAGCGCCGTGTAGCCACGATTTGTTGCATCAAAGGCACGGTTGAAAAATTTAAAGAACCAGCCGAATAGGAAATGAATTCCACGACTCAGGATATCTTGTTTTTCTGAATGTTTTCTCAAAAGCAACACCCCGAGTGCTGGGCTGAGCGTTAATGAGACTAAACTGGAAATGACTGTGGATGTTGCGATGGTGAGCGCGAATTGTCTGTAAAACTGGCCGGAAATTCCCGAAAGGAATCCAGTGGGAATGAATACCGCAAGAAGCACCAGAGTTGTTGCAAAGATCGCGCCGCTGACTTCCTTCATCGAACGTCGAGTCGCCTCTCGAGGAGATAGACCGCTTTCCAGATTTCGTTCGATATTTTCCACCACCACGATCGCGTCATCAACCACGATACCAATGGCAAGCACGAGCCCGAAGAGAGTGAGGTTATTAATCGAGTAGCCGAATGCTTGCATCACCGCGAAGGTGCCGATCAATGAAACTGGAATCGCTAGAACAGGGATCAATGCAGCTCTCCATGATTGAAGGAAAATGATCATCACTAACACAACTAGAAGGATTGCTTCTAACAATGAATGCTTCACCGCCTCAATGGATTTATCAATGAACTGGGTTGGATCGTAAACGATCGCGTAATCGAGACCTTCAGGAAAATCTTTATCAAGTTCATCCATCGTTTCACGGATGGCGGCAGAAGTTTCCAAAGCGTTCGAGCCGGGTCTTTGGAAGATCGGAAGGGCTACGGTCGGACCGCCGTTAAGGTAAGCATTGACGTCGTAGTCAAGTGCTCCAAGTTCCACCCGTGCAACATCGTTGAGCCTAACCAGACGGCTGTTTTCACCGGTTTTCACGACGATTTTTTCGAACTCTTCTTTTTCGGTCAAACGTCCCTGTGCTGTGACGTTAATTTGAAAGGGGACTTTTTGATTTTTGGGCTCTTTGCCAATCGTTCCCGCAGCGATTTGAACGTTCTGAGCACGCAGCGCGGCAACGACTTCTTCGGCAGAAATCTTGTAGAAGTCCATACGTTCAGGATTCATCCAGATTCGCATCGAATATTCACGAGCCCCGAAAAGCCTGACCTCACCGACCCCGTCGAGACGCCGCAATTTTTCACGGACTTGCAGGAGGGCATAGTTAGAAATATAACCGAGATCGAAGGTTTTATCTTTGGAAAACATCTGTACCACCAACAAGAGGTCGGGAGACGATTTCTGAACAGTGATGCCAATCCGTCGGACAGATTCAGGTAGTCGTGGTTCGGCAATTGCGACACGGTTCTGAACCAGCACCTGTGCCTTATCGAGATCGGTGCCTAGTTTAAAACTAACAGTAAGACGATAGCCACCATCGGCTGTGCTCTGCGAGTTCATGTATAGCATGTTCTCGATGCCGTTAACCTCCTGCTCGATTGGTGCAGCGAGGGTATTAGCGATGGTATCAGGAGTCGCGCCCGGATAATTGGTCGAAACCACAACCGTTGGCGGAGCAACTTCAGGAAATTGCGCAACTGGTAGAGTAAAGTAGGATATGGATCCGATAAAAATAATCAGGATCGAGATCACCGTCGCAAATCTTGGGCGATCGATGAAAAAGTATGAGAAGTTTTTCATTCTTAAATTTTGGTAGGATCATTTTGAGAAAATGATCGTTGGTGAATGATGATTTGTGTGGAAAATTCTATGATGAGGCTGGGCTCGTAACCTGGCGGTCGTTTTATCAAAACGACCCTTCCGTTGGTGTCATTGGAACGACCCTGGGAGAGATTGGCGTGCCTGGGCGGAGAAGTTGAATTCCTGAGATGGCGATTTTATCATCGGGATTGAGTCCGGAAAGGACCACGCGTAAGTCGCCATCCAAAGTTCCGACCTCAATGAATCGGCGCTCGAGGGTGTTGTCTTTGTTTAGGACCCATGCCACGCGTTTGTCTTGGTCGAATCCAAGCGCGGCATCCCGAACGAGTAGGCGTTCTTCTGGTTTGCCGATTGGGACCCGAACTCTTGCGAATAAACCTGGAGTGAGAAATTCATTTTCGTTTTTCACCAAGGCACGGATCTGAAGTGTCGCGGTGTCTCGGTCGAGTTGGTTATCGGTGAAATCAATGATGCCTTTGAATTCAAATTGATTACGATCCGAAACAGCGATTTCGACTTCCGACTGCTTACCTTCTCTGCCGCCTGTCTCACCTTTGAGAAACATCCGCGTGAATTCTAGAACCCGACGTTCATCGACTTCGAAATTACAATAAATCGGATCGTGGGGGACAATGCTAGTGAGCAGTGTTGCGTTGGCGTTGCCACCGCTGATGAAGTTTCCGACTGTGACATTGAAACGACCCGCGATGCCAGAGATCGGCGCATGGATATCGGCGAATTCGCGATCCAGCTTGGCGGTGCTCAGGCCTGCATCAGCCACGAGGAGATCGGCTTCTGCTTGGGCGAGTTCGCTCTGACGAGTATCGAACTCTTCTTGGGAAATGGCTTTTTGTTTTACTAAGTTATTGGCGCGTTCGAGTGTGCTTTTCGCGAGCGCGAGTTTGGCTTGGGCTTGTTTCTGAACTGCTTCTGCACGTGCTTGTGATGCATCGAAAACTCGTGGGTCGATCCGGAACATGAGATCGCCTTTTTTTACTTTCTGACCCTCGGTGAAATTCACGGATTCGAGATAGCCGCTGACTCTGGCTTGAAGAGCAACCTCTTCAATAGGCGTGAAGCGACCTGTATAGATTTCTTTGAGGGCAATCGTTTTTAGTTCAGGGCTAGCGACGTTGACCGGCATTGGAGGAGGTGGACCTCCAGCTTGTTTGTCGGATTTACACTGTGTTAAAAACAACAGAGCGAAAGGGATGAGGAGTCGTTTCATGATGATCTGTGTCCTATAGAGTAAAGTTATTTAGAAAAGCCGCCGCCAAGGGCTTGCATGAGTTGTAGTGTGGCAGCGAATGATCTGCCTCTTGCCTGGACTTCGCTTCGTTGTGCATTAAGCATTTCACGTTGGCTGTCGATGACTTCGAGGTAGCTTGAAACTCCTTCGCGATAGCGTGCATCGGAAAGCTCCAAAGCTTTTTTAGTTGCTGCTACGTTTGCTTGTTGTGCGGTGATTTCGTTGATTGCAGAGGTGCGTGCAGCAAGTGCGTTTTCAATATCTGCAAAGGCACCTAGAACGGTCTGCTGGTAATTGGCGAGTGCCTCTTCGTGTTGAGCTTTAGCGAGTGCGACATCTGCTTTGCGGCGTAGTCCTTGGAAGAGCGGTAGATCGACATTTGGGCCGATAGAAAATTCGCTACTGGAATAACTAAGGAAGTTAGAAGAATTGATGGATGAAAAACCGCCACTACCGATTAGGGAAATTTTAGGATAGAAGGCCGCCTCTTTGATTCCGATTTCAGCTGAGCTTGCAGCGAGCATACGCTCGGCAATAAAGACATCGGGACGTCTACCAAGAAGTTCGGCAGGAGTTCCAGAGGATACAGCTGGTGCTTTGCTGTTGATGGCTTGTTGGGGAATGGAAAAGTTTGATGCATTTTTTCCAACAAGAATCGCGATGGCGTTTTCCAGATTCGCACGTGGTCCCTGAAGGCTCACTAACTGCGCCTGAGCGCTGGCGAGTTGCGCTTCTGCACGAGCGACATCTAAATCACTTGATTTTCCGGCATTGGAAAGATCACTGGCAAGCTTAAGCGATTCTTTACGAGTCTTGAGTGTTTCTTGTAAAACCTCAGCTTCGCTGTCGATAAAACGCAGCGCGAAGTAGCTCTT
>CAWUUP010000093.1:0-23208 GCA_963925255.1 uncultured Luteolibacter sp. | reverse complement strand
GCTCTGACGCTGAGCTTGATAGCTTGGAATTCGAACAATCTCTCAAGTAAATTTTTCATTGCGACTGGGTCAGTAGCGAGATCAAGTGGCTTTAAAATGCGCCAAGGTGAATTAAGCGTTTGTCGACCCAAGGTAAGCTCTCCTTCCGAAGTCTTGATGCGCATCTTCTGAAGGTTAAGTGGATTAAAGTAGAACGGACGATGGTCGCGAAGATACTTAAAATTATCTTTGAACAAGGGTAGGATATCACCAGTTGCGGCATAGGCGTGCGACTTCCTGCCTTGCTCCAAAGGCAATAAATAAATCGTCGGGGCTGGTTTAGCTCCCTCTGTCTGCGGGAGATATTCCCATGGAGTTCTGCGGCCTAAGCGGTAATAAGCTAGGCTTTCACCTTTTGCATTTTGGATGTGAACCTCACAGCTCTTACTCCCAAAGCCAGCTAGCTCTGGATCAATTTTACCACGTGGCACGAGGTCTTCGGCAATAGTCCCGCTTGTGAAACCAATGATCGCCATCGCGGCACGCGCATCCATACGATCCTCCCATGGCTTAATAGATTTCCAACCGAACGCTGTCTTGACGAAGGTTGCTTTTACATCCCCAGATTTAAGATAAATCATCGCGGCGTCGTTAGGATTAAACTTGGGGAAGATTCTTTCTCCCAAAGGCGTAGGCGGCATTCCGAGCACACGATGAAGATTTCCATCACGAAACTGCCACAGCGCTATGACTCCCAGAGCAGTCATACCGAACGCGATCAATAGAGTGACGAAAATAGAACGCACGATGATAGTTATAAAAGTCTAAGAACGTCTTGAGGAGTAAACCAATCCACCAATCAAAAGAAACGCCAATGGCGCGAATATTAAATTGGTGCGATTGATGAACGACACCTGAGCTTCTAGGAGAGGTAACTTATATTTACCAAAGGAGCGCGGTAATGAACCGACAAGAGACTCCCGCATCACTAACCAATTGGCAGCGGATGCTAAAAAATCCATGTTTTCAGCACGTTGGCGATTGCTCTCTAAAAAGTCGGTATTTGAAATCAATACCATGCGTGAGGTATCCGCAGCTAAGCGATCGTCGTTTGCAGCGCCTCGAGTTACCGCGGCAGCGATATAAAGAGGAGCTACATTGTCTCGGATAGGATCAAAAGTTTCCCCAGCTTTAGTTTCTTCCGTTTGTTTCCCGAAATCAGACTCGCCCCAATAGCCATCCATGATCTGGATTAATGGCATGGGTGCGAGCTTGCGAACCATTAGATCATCCGCGTTCTCGCGCACATCAATCGAAGATGAAGCTCCCTCAAATACCGCGGACTGCCCTGAAAGATCTTTGAGAAATGGTATTCCAGGAGTGAAATTCCCCCTCGCCGTGGTAATCACACGAGTTGCATCTTTTGTGATGATTCGATCATTTCTCGGCGTCACACCTTTCGATCGCAGAAAGGTTTTTAACTTAGGCGGGCATTCGCCTGACTCTAAAAGAATCAGAAAAGCCGATCGCGGCTTATTCCAATATGCTTCCAAGGTAGCTATCTCTTGGTCAGTGAAATCATATTTAGGTGCAACAAGCGCCAAACCTTGAACATCTTCGGCAATTTCTTTCATGCCAGCTATATTCACCGGTATGATTTGGATATTCTGATAACGGAGAATCGTAGAGAGATTGGCCCATGGTGAATTTTCTCCTTCCGAATCAATGCGGGATTTATCCGCCAGAAATAGTAATTTTTTAGGTTTCCCTTCAATACTCTCCACCAAACGCGAAGTAAGCAGTTCTTCTCCACGAAACTGATCTGGCCGGCGCTGGTGGCTTTCATCTACCGCGTAAGTGATCATCTCTTCTACGAGCGCTAGAGTAACATGAGGATTAAGCGCCGCTGTCCCAGTTTGAGCTTCACGCACCACAGGCACATCATCTGTTGGTCTCGCGTCGATTAGGATCATATCGCGAACCAACTTAAGATTGTAAGCCGCTGCGAACTGTTGTGCTCGGTCTGTTGACCGAATCGGATCAATCACTTCCAGTTCAATTTTTCCACCCGATTTTCTCGCATACTCCTCAGCCAAGACGCGAACTCTCTCATAGATGGGTGAAGAGCGGCGAAACACCATGACCCATTTTACTGGGCGCTCGCGTTTGGCCATCGCCTCACTTTTTAAAAAATTTAAAGACCAACTAGAGAGGCTGTAATCGGCTGCACGTGAATAATCTACACGAGTGTAATTATATGATGAGATGTAGTTCAAACATATCACAGCAACGAGCAGCATCGTGATTTGCAAAATGGATAGAAAGCCCATGCCGAATCGATTCGGCCGAGAAGGGCGATTAAATGTTGAAGGCATATAAATAAAAAGTGTCGCGTTTATGGGCGCCAGCGCCGCAGATCAATCACTTGGTAAGTGAGAAACAGGGTGAAAACTGTGACGGAGAGATAATAGACGACGGGCCGCGTATCTAGCAGGCCATTGCAGAAATAATGCAGGTGCCTCTGCGAAGAGATGTAATGAAACATGCCAGCTCCGGCAAAAGATTCTCCCCAGATAATGGTCACGAAGCCGAGGAAATAGAGCATCACTAAGATTGTGATGGTGACAATGCCGGCGACGATCTGGCTTGATGTCATAGCTGAGGCGAGGCAGCCGATGGCGGTAAACGCGCATCCCATCAAAAACAAAATCAGGAAGCTACCCCACAATGCGCCATCTGTGTATGCAGGAGGAAAATCCGTCAGCCAAGAAAACGCTTTGATCTGCAGCAACGCCGGAATCCAAAGAATCACGTAAAAAATCATCGCCGCAAAATATTTGGAAAGCACAACCTGCCAGGTCCGCACTGGGGCCGTAAGTAAAGTTTCTAAAGTTCCGCTGCGTTCCTCATCTGCGAAAAGCCGCATGGTAATCAACGGGAAAATGAAGAGGAAATAAAACCAGAACAAGGGTGTATGAAACACTACGTAAACCAAACTATCCTTCACCGGAGTATCTCGGAAACCCTTCATGGCAGAAGCTAGGGAAAGCCCCTGCATCAGCACCACAAATGCGAGCACTACCCAACCAAAAGGGTTGAGGAAATAGGTATTGAGTTCCTTTCTCGTGAGGATCCGAAGTATGCGCATACGCAGAGAGATTGAACGCCTATAGCGATTCGTCCAACCTAGAAATTTTGTAAAACCAAACAAAAAAGGAACGGCAGCCAAAAATAGCCAGAATGACGTTCTCTTCCTAATAATCCACCCATTATCAAGTTTGTATAGATAACTAAATTATTAATAAACCATACATAGTTGTTGGTTAGTGAGGGTTACACCCCATGGCGGTTCCGAGCGTAGATAACTAATTTTTGATAATTAGTAAAATCCCACACTCATCAATCCACACAAAATTCACCTTCATCACGGCCGTATCAGCGCCTCCTCCGGATATCGGATCAGATGAGGCGCGGACTAATATGAACCGTTAACGATACATGCCAACATTCCAAAAAAGCAAACAACCCTGGGCTGGTCGATTGTCTAATCCGAACAATTCTCCTTTACGAGCGGAATTATTCAACCTCGAACAACTCGCGCGCCATGCCCACTCGCTCGCATCTGCGCACAAAACAGGAGCCCAGCGCTACAATAACCAATTACTCGAACGATTGGACGCCAACGAGCATGGGCTTCGTGTCTTCAATCGCTCTGCGACTCATGACGGTAATTCTCACTGCCGCCTCTCTCCAGCAGCAGAATGGATGCTGGACAACTTCTATTTGATCGAGGAGCAGATTCAAATGGCAAAGCGGCATCTACCACGCGGCTACAGCCGTGAGTTACCCCGCCTCTTGGAAGGACCTTCCGCTGGCTTACCGCGTGTCTTCGACATGGTTCTGGAGTTGATCTCGCATGTGGACGCGCGGGTCGACTCAGATTCTCTCAGCGCATTCATCGATTCCTACCAAACGGTCGAAACCCTGAAACTTGGTGAACTTTGGGCCATCCCCATCATGCTGCGGTTGGGACTCATCGAAAACCTCCAACGCATAGCCGCCAGGCTGGATACCGCCCGCAAGGATTGTGAGGTTGCCAGTATGTGGGTGCGTAACCTGCAAGAAATGGCGGAGACCAACCCATCCCAACTTGTGATCGTTGTGGCGGATATGGCGAAGTCGAAGCTCTCACTCTCTGGCGCTTTCGTAGCGGAATTCTGCTTACGCTTGTCACAAGGAAGTCCGCTTCTACAACTTGCTCGCTCGTGGTTGGAACACGTCCTGATCGAACAAGGCCAGTCCATCGAAATGCTGGTCCAGATAGATAACCAGGATCAGGCAGCAGATCAAGTGTCCGTTAGCCACAGCATCGGCAGCTTACGCTTGCTCGGCGAGATGAACTGGAAAGAATTTGTCGAGACCCTGAGCGTAGTCGATATAACCCTACGCAGCGACCCCGCCGAAGTCTATGGCAACATGGAATTTTCAACGCGAGATCAATACCGACACGCCGTCGAAACCATCGCTCGTAATGGCAAACTAACAGAATCTGATGTCGCGCTGAAATCAATTCAATTCGCCGAGGCTGGCGCTCGCGCACATGGAACGGATGATAGATCCGCACACGTCGGATACTATCTCATCGACAAAGGTCTTCCACTGTTAGAATCAGCCGCAAAAGTAAGCATTGCATGGAGAACTAGCATTGATCGAATCATCCGCCATTGGCCGTTAACATTCTATAGCGGCGGAGCCGTGTTGCTGACCTTACTGGCGACATCTGGATTTACATGGGCTATCTATGGACTTGGGGTTCATAGTTGGAAAATTCTTCCGTTCGCTTTCATATTCCTGATTTGCGCAAGTCAACTAGCCGTAGCACTGATGAACTGGGTGAGTGGTCTATTAGTAAAACCGATACCTCTACCGCGCTTGGATTTCTCAGCTGGTATCGACCCAGGTTGTAGCGCGATGGTCGTCGTGCCAACGATCATCTCAGACGCTGATAACGTGGATAAGCTAATTGAAACGATGGAGCTCCATTACCTTGCAAATCGTGATCCACATATACGTTTTGCGCTCCTAACAGATTTTCCAGATGCTCCAGAAAATATCATGCCGCAGGACAATGCCTTGTTATCTCGGATCCGCGCTGGCGTTGAAATGCTAAATCAGAAGTACCCTGATGGACGCCGAACTTTCTTCTTTCTTTTTCACCGACCTCGACGCTGGAACCCAGTCGACAAACTATGGATGGGATACGAACGCAAACGTGGAAAACTCATGGAGTTCAACTCGCTTCTCCGCGGCGGCGGCTTGAATTGTTTTAGCGATATCTCAGGCGAAGTCGCAATCCTGCCCACCATCAAATATGTCATCACTCTAGACTCCGACACGCAGCTCCCACGCGATGCCGCATGCCGGCTCGTCGGCACCATGGCACACCCCCTAAATCGCCCTAAGATAGACCCCGAAAGGGGCATTGTGACCGAGGGCTACGGCATTCTTCAGCCGCGCATCGGAGTCAGTCTCCCCTCATCACGTCGATCTTGGTTTGTCAGGCTTTTCGCCGCGGACGCTGGCATCGATCCCTACACTCGAGAGGTTTCTGATACTTATCAAGACATCTTCCGCGAAGGCTCATTTATCGGAAAGGGAATCTACGATGTGGACGCTTTCGAAAGTGCATTGAATGGACGATTCCCCGAGAATGCCATTCTTAGTCATGACTTGTTAGAGTCATGCCATGCACGCTCAGCTTTAGTTAGCGATGTAGAACTCTATGAGAATCATCCTTCTCGCTACGACGTAGACATCGACCGCCGCCACCGATGGATTCGCGGAGACTGGCAAATTACCCAGTGGCTACTTCCCCGTGTTCCCGGGGCGGACGCGCGTCGGATCGTAAACTCTCTCTCTGCTCTTTCTCTATGGAAAATTTTCGACAACCTACGGCGCAGTTTAGTTCCGATCGGACTATTACTTTTCATACTTTGCACATGGTTTTTTCTTCCTGAAATTGGCGGATATGGAGCACTGCTGATTGCGGCAATCATTAGCCTTCCGGTGTTTTTGGTGATGCTCATCGAGGTAATCTGTAAACCAGAAGACCTTCCATGGCTCACGCACCTGCGTTGTGTGAGCGCCACACTAGGGCGCAATCTCGTCCAGATTTTTCTCACCTTCGCGTTTCTCCCTTACGATGCGTTCATCAGTTTGGATGCTATCGTGAGAACCTTAGTTCGCCTGCTTGTGACTCGGAAACGTCTACTCGAATGGCGGACATCAAGCGATTCCGAAAACGGCTCCCGAGCCAATCTACTCGGTTTTCACGCCACCATGTGGATCGCCCCGGCCATCGCGCTCGCGACGGGCATTCTCCTCTTTATCGGACATCCAGCTCATTTGGCTTTGGCTCCACCCGTTCTTTTTCTCTGGCTAATGGCGCCGACTATCGCGTGGTGGATTAGCCTACCCATTAAGAGCGAAGCGCCCAATCTAACGGAATCACAACGTAAATTTCTTCGGATCACATCTCGCAAGACATGGCATTATTTCGAAACTTTTGTCACCGCTGAAGATCACTGGCTGCCACCGGACAATTTTCAGGAAATACCGGTTGCGAAAATCGCTACAAGGACTTCCCCAACAAACATGGGGCTCTCCTTATTGGCAAATCTAGCAGCTCTGGATTTAGGTTACATCTCAATTGGAGGGATGATGCTTCGCACGCGTAACACACTGGCCACGATGCAGGGTCTTGAACGCTATCGTGGGCATTTCTATAATTGGTATGATAGCCGCACTCTGGAGGTGCTTGCCCCACATTACGTCTCCAGTGTTGATAGTGGAAATCTCGCAGGCCACCTACTTACTTTAGGAGCTGGACTAAGGGAGCAAATCAAAGCAAAGACCTTCGGGCCTCAAATTTTTGAAGGTCTATTAGATTCTGTTAGAGTTCTTCGTGAAATAGATCATAAAAACTCTGCTCTTGCCGCAATGGAAGCGGATATGAACCATCCTCCAATCAGCCCACGCGCAGGGCTAAATTGGCTGAAAACCCTCTCGGAGAAAGCTGCGGAAATTACCGCTTCATCCACTAACAGTAAGTGGGCCCAGATTCTACTGAGCACTTGCAAGGAGCATCGGAAAGAACTACTCAAACTCTCTCCTTGGCTAGCAATACCATGCCCGAAATCCCCTGCACTTCGAGAAAAACTCATCCGTCTAGAGCAGTCATTTTCATTGATTGAAGTTTCACTCTTAGAGGAGAATCAACTTCCCATCATTGAAGCGGAATTGAGTAAGATCAAGTCAGGCTCAGATCAGGAAATTTTACTTTCCATCGCCACCTGTTTGCGGGAAGCAAGCAAACACGCCGCGCTACGAATACTCGAATTGGAAAAACTTGCCAAACAGAGCGATGCGCTTGCCGCGATGGATTTCAGCTTTCTCTATAATCCGAAGAAGCGGCTCTTTACCATCGGCTTCTGTGTCGCCGATAACCGTTGCGATATCTGTCATTATGATCTCCTGGCATCTGAGGCGCGCCTTTGTAGTTATGTCGCCATCGCCTTGGGTCAGGTTCCCCAGAACCATTGGTTTTCGCTCGGCCGCCAACTCATCGGACCGAGCAACGTTCCACTGCTCGCATCGTGGAGCGGTTCGATGTTCGAGTATCTGATGCCCCTGATCGTCATGCCTAATTTCGAGAATACTCTACTAGACTTTACCTACAAGGCCGCTGTCAATCAACAGATCGTGTATGGCAAATCACGTGGCGTGCCATGGGGTATTTCCGAGTCTGGATTTAGCCGCACCGACGCGCTTCTCAACTATCAGTATCACGCGTTTGGAGTGCCAGGCCTTGGCCTCAAACGCGGGCTCAATGACGATCTCGTGATCGCCCCCTATGCATCCGCCATGGCGCTGATGGTGGCGCCTCGCGCAGCCTGTGAAAACCTTCAACGATTGGCCTCAGAGGGACGCTCCGGCGATTATGGATTCTACGAAGCCGTGGACTATACTCCAACTAGACTGCCACAAGATAAAACCAGCGTCACTGTCCGCTCTTTCATGGTTCACCACCAAGGCATGAGTTTACTCTCCATCGACAACTTGCTGTGCAACAACCCCATGCAGCGGCGCTTCATGGCCTGTCCGATGCTCAGTGCCGCAGATCTATTGCTGCACGAAAGAGTGCCCAGAGCCACTGCCCGCGTGCTCACAGACAATCCATTGCAGGAAACATCGACTGGGTCGACCGAGGAACCAGAGAAAGTGATGCGGATTTTCACGAATCCGACACGCGAATATCCAGATCTACATCTCCTTTCTAACGGTCGCTACCATGTCGCTATTAGCAGTGCTGGCGGCGGATATAGCCGATGGCACGATACGGCGGTCACCCGCTGGCGTGAGGATACCACCCGCGATTGCTGGGGGACTTTTATTTACATCCGCGATCTAGCGTCTGGGGACTTCTGGTCCACTGCCTTTCAACCCACCTTGCATGCCACCCAAGGTTATGAAGCGATCTTCACACAATCGCGCGCCGAATTCCGGCATAGTCATGCGGATCTAGATATCCACACAGAAATCAGCGTTTCGCCCGAGGACGACGTGGAACTGCGTCGCATGACCATTCACAACCGTTCTTCAGTCGCACGTGAGATCGAGTTAACCAGTTACGCGGAAGTTGTTCTCACAACCCAGGCTGCGGACCAGGCGCATCCCGCGTTCAGCAATCTTTTCGTTCAAACGGAATTCGTGCCTGCATCGTCCGCCATTGTTTGCGCTCGACGTGCCCGTTCCGAGAACGAGAAGCCGCCATGGTTACTGCACATGATGATCAGCGACCAAGGAAATATTAGCGATGTCTCGTGCGAGACTGATCGCTCTCGATTTATCGGACGTGGTGGAAATCTAACAGATCCCGAAGCCATGCGAAACAACTTGCCCTTATCTAATACCGTTGGCTCTGTACTTGACCCGATCGTTTCGTTGCGGCGCAAAGTCATCATAGCACCGCATGGAAGCGCCATCGTAAACATCGTCATGGGTGCAACCGAAACCCGAGAGGCCGCCATCGCGCATGCAGATAAATATCAAAGCCTTCAGATGGCCGAGCGCGCTTTTGATCTGGCATGGACCCACAATCAGGTGACCCTGTATCACCTCGATATCACCGAAACCGAAGCCCAACTCTACGGTCGCATGACTGGCGCACTAATCTATGCAGTGCCCGCCCACCGCGCGAACTCGGGTAGCCTACTTGCCAATAAACACGGTAAATCTAGGTTATGGAGTTATGGAATATCCGGCGACGTTCCGATGGTTCTTCTACGTATCAGTAACGTGGAAAAAATCAATCTCGTCCGCCAATTGATCCGAGCTCATGCCTTTTGGCGAACGAAAGGCCTGACGGTTGATTTAGTTATTCTACATGAAGATACTTCGATTTACCGCCAATCGATTGAAACCCAGATCTCCGGTTTAATTTCATCGGGCACGGAAGCGCATATGTTAGAAAAACCTGGCGGGATCTTTGTCCGGGGCCTAGATCAAATTCCAACTGATGACCGTATTCTACTGCAGGCCACTGCACGCATCGTGCTGGACGATGAAAAGGGAACGCTAGCAGAGCAGATGGAACAACGCGTTGTATTTCAACCGATGATCTCAGCGCTAAAACCTACACAGTTGGGAGCTGTCTTTCCTTCCCCAGATCTGCCTCCACGCGATTTAATATTTTCTAACGGTTACGGCGGCTTCACTCGAGACGGCAATGAATATATTATCACTCTCGAGCCGAACCAAATGACACCCGCGCCGTGGGTCAATGTCATCGCTAATCCGCACTTCGGGACGGTGGTTTCCGAAAGCGGCTCAGCTTACACCTGGGCGGAGAACGCACATGAATTTCGCCTAACTCCATGGAGCAACGATCCCATCCGCGATACCACAGGCGAGGCGTTATACATCCGTGACGAACAGAGCGGACAATTCTGGTCGCCCACTCCCCTGCCCGCCCGCGGCAAGACTCCTTATGTTATTCGTCATGGGTTTGGCTACACGGTCTTCGAACATACCGAGAACGGAATCAAATCCGAGTTATGGGTTTATGTAGCTATGGACGCGTCGGTGAAATTCACGGTATTAAAACTGAAAAATATCTCAGGAAGACCGCGACGCCTATCCGTTACCGGATTTTGGGAATGGGTGCTTGCCGATTTGAGACAGAAAAGCCTGCTCCACGTGCGAACCCAAGTGGATATCAAAACCGGCGCACTCCTCGTCCGCAATCTAGACAACACTGAGTTTCCTGATCGCATCGTGTTCCTTGATGTAAACGATGCCACCCGCACGATCACCGGAGATCGCAAGGAATTCATCGGCAGAAACGGCAATCTCTCCCAGCCAGCAGCTCTCAAACGCGAACGGCTTTCCGGTCGGGTCGGCGCGGGACTTGATCCTTGCGGCGCGATGCAAGTCGTCTTCGATCTGCCCGACGGGCAAGAACGGGAAACGACTTTCCGACTCGGAGTGGGTCGCGGTGAGCGTGACGTACAAAACCTGATTCATCGTTTCCGGAGCTCGGATGCCGCGCGCACCGCGCTCGAAGGTGTCTGGTCGTATTGGAGCCGAACTTTAGGAGCTATCAATGTGGATACTCCAGATCCGGCCGTGAACGTGATGGCGAACGGCTGGTTGCTCTATCAAACTTTAAGCTGTCGACTCTGGGGGCGCACAGGCTTCTACCAATCCGGTGGAGCTTTTGGTTTCCGGGATCAATTACAGGATTCCATGGCTCTCGTTCATGCGGAGCCCGCCCTCACTCGCGAGCATCTTCTGCGGGCCGCCGCACGGCAGTTCAAGGAAGGCGACGTCCAACATTGGTGGCATCCTCCAACAGGTCGTGGGGTGCGCACCCATTTCTCGGATGACTACCTTTGGCTTCCTTATGTGACCTGCCGTTACGTGATGTCCGTTGCTGATACTGGGGTGCTTGATGAAATGATTCCTTTCCTCGAAGCTCGCGCTGTAAAGCCTGATGAAGAAGCTTATTACGATCTTCCGAGCCGCACCGAGGAGGAGGCTTCTCTCTATCAACATTGCGTTCGCTCCATCAAAAACGGACTGAAGTTCGGTGAGCACGGCCTGCCCTTGATGGGTTGTGGCGATTGGAACGACGGCATGAACCTAGTCGGAAAAGACGGCCGCGGCGAAAGTGTCTGGCTCGCTTTTTTCCTCTACGATGTTCTCACCCGCTTCGCTCCGTTAGCCCGCGCGCGAGATGATCATGACTTCGCCGAACACTGCCTCTCCCAAGCCCAAAAGTTACAACAAAACATCGAGAAAAATGCTTGGGACGGTGAATGGTATCGCCGCGCTTATTTCGACAACGGCGATCCGCTCGGATCTCACTTAAACAAAGAATGTCAGATCGATTCCCTACCGCAAAGCTGGTCGGTTATCAGTGCGGCTGGCGATCCTCAGCGCTCACGTCAGGCGATGAAATCCGTGAACCAACGTCTCGTCCGTCGGGATGCTGGGTTGATTCAATTGTTCGATCCGCCATTCGATAAATCCTCACTCAATCCAGGTTATATCAAAGCCTACATTCCAGGAGTGCGTGAGAATGGAGGACAATACACGCATGCCGCTATCTGGAGCGCTATGGCCTTCGCCGCCATGGGCGAAAACGAACGAGCGTGGGAACTTTTCAACCTTCTTAATCCCGTCAACCACGGCACCACGCCCGAACAAATCGCAATATATAAAGTGGAGCCCTACGTCGTCTCGGCTGATGTCTATGGCGTCGCACCACATACCGGACGCGGCGGCTGGAGCTGGTACACTGGCTCCGCAAGTTGGATGTATCTATTACTCACAGAAACTCTGTTAGGCGTTCATCTCGAAGGAAACCAATTACGCCTCGATCCCCGCATTCCCGATGCGTGGGACAACTATAAAATCCACTATCGATATCGCCAAACGGTCTATCATATCACTATCTCAAAAACTGCCGACTCCTCGGCGGAGAAAAATTCACTCACGCTCGACGGAAAGAAAATCCCAGGATTGATGCTGCCGCTCGTTGATGACCAACAGGAACACCATGCCGAGCTAAAATTACGCACCGCGGATAAATACGTCCCGAAAGTTTCGCAAATCAGTGATGGGAGGTGTCAGGAATAGGAACCTGACCCTGAAATACTAAAACAGTTTCTTTGCACGAAATTAAAAACCTCCTCCGGATTTTGATCAGATTGATTTAGCCGCTACAGGCGGCTGGGGCGTTCGAACGTTTCGCTGGGCGAAAGGTTCTTGCGGACCACCCGGATAATAAAAAACCTCCCGCGAGGGGGAGGTTTTTAAATGGTCGGGACGGCCAGATTCGAACTGACGACATCCTGCTCCCAAAGCAGGCGCTCTACCAGGCTGAGCTACGTCCCGTCACGGGGCAGGGAAATTGATGTAAGCCACGCAACAGCGCAAGACTATTTCTTACATGATGAATTTTTCCTTAACACTATGTGAACCTAGCTCTTTTCTCTTCCCTCTGAACTCTCCGCTCCTAAAACTCACCTTTAAAGGAACAACGGGCAGTCGGGGTCTCGAAAATGACAATCTCTGCTAGGCCGGGGAGTTGTGGCGCGAGTTTTTTCCAGAACCATCCAGCCATGATTTCAATGGTCGGACTTTCAAGTCCCTCAATGTCATTTAGGTAGGCATGATCCAGTTGCTCGAGCAACGGATTCATCGCGTCGGAAATGAGTTTGTGATCGTAGATCCAACCGATAGCTGGATCAACCTCGCCCTCAATGGAAATTTCAATTTTGAAACTATGGCCGTGCATCTGCCGGCACTTGTGGTCATCTGGCAAACTCGGAAGAGTGTGCGCGGCCTCAAATCGGAATTCTTTGGTGAGTCTTGCTTTCATCGCTTGCCAAGACATTAGACATTTTCCACGAGCGAGAGGAAGCCAAAGCTTTAGCTAGATTTTTATGGTGAAACGGATGCGCTTTCGACGTAGATTTATCCCGTGAACGTTTTCCAAGCTATCCTCTACCTCGCCTTTGTGGCTCTCTTTTCTTCCTGCCAAAAAACTGAATCGTCTGCGGATTCGAAATTCGATAAAAAGGAAGGAATGCTGCAAATCCCGAGCGGCGAAACGACGATGGGCTCCACCGGAGAATTTGAAACTCAATACGGCACCAAGCGCTTCCCAGAGGAATCACCCATGCGTAAAATTCAAGTTACGGGCTTTTGGGTAGATGAAACCGAAGTGACGAATGATCAATTTGCAGCGTTCGTAAAAGCAACTGGCTACGTCACCTACGCCGAGCGTGAGGCGAAGATAGAAGATTTCCCCGCGGAAGCTCTGGCTTTCTTGCCAAAA
Organism: uncultured Luteolibacter sp.; assembly: GCA_963925255.1. Lineage (GTDB taxonomy): Bacteria > Verrucomicrobiota > Verrucomicrobiia > Verrucomicrobiales > Akkermansiaceae > Luteolibacter. Next base: position 9,824 of record CAWUUP010000093.1, on the reverse strand, counting down.
CCTCCTTTCAACCAAGGCTCCATCGTTTTCTCTCCACCCAAAGAATTTACCGGCAGCCTCGAAGATCCGAACTCGGCGTTGTCTTGGTGGCGCTGGGATTCAAGCTCAAATTGGCAGCACCCGCTCGGTGAAGGATCCGACATTTCCCAGAAAGGCAGTCATCCGGTCGTATGCGTGAATTTCGAAGATGCATCGGCTTACGCGAAGTGGGCCGGTAAACGTCTACCCACAGAAGCCGAGTGGGAGTTCGCCGCACGTGGTGGCTTGATAGGAAAAACTTATGTTTGGGGCGATGAGCTAAAACCCGGCGATCATTGGATGGCCAATACCTTTCATGGCGATTTTCCAACCAAAGACTCCGGCGAAGACGGATTCATCGGTTCCGCTCCCGTGAAATCCTACGACCCAAACGGCTACGGACTCTACGATATGGCAGGAAATGTATGGGAGATTTGCTCCGATTTCTACGATCCAGATTATCGAAGCAAATGTGAAGCATGCGATCCAAAAGGTCCGGAAACTTGGATCAATCGCAGTAGCGGCGGCAAAAGTCAGGGGGCTGCTAATCACGTCACCAAGGGCGGGTCATTCCTCTGTCACATCTCTTATTGCATGCGCTATCGCCCAGCGGCTCGGCACTCTCTGGAAGAAGACTCGCCTGCAAGCCACACTGGCTTTCGTTGTGCAAAAGATTTATAAGCTTATAGCTTAGATTTTGCCATCAGCGCGGCGACGTGTTTGGCTAACATATCCGCTTCTAAATTCACGGTATCGCCTACTTTAGCGCTGCGCAGATTCGTATGAGAAAATGTATGAGGCGTGAGCCAGAAAACTGCCGACTCGTTTTTTAGCTCTGCGATCGTCAGCGAAATTCCATCGATCGCAAGAGAGCCTTTCGATACGCACAAGCGTTCGATTTCAGACGGTAATGAAATTTCTAAAATATGATCTTGGCCATTTTCTGTGAGCGAAAGGATTTCCCCTACCGTATCAACGTGCCCCTGAACAAAGTGCCCGCCCAAACGATCTCCCACCCGCAAAGCACGTTCTAGATTCACAACAGATTCCACCTCGAGTTTTCCTAACGAAGTGACCCGTAAAGTCTGCGCTAACACATCAAATCTCACGAAGCCCTCACCGAGCTCCGCCACCGTCAAGCAGCAGCCGTTCACGGCGACCGAATCACCAAGCTGCAACTCGGCAGCGAAGGGGATCGATATATTTAACCACGCCTGCTCACCTTGCTGCTCCAGTGAAACAACTTTCCCCAATGATTCGATAAGACCGGTGAACATAAAAATCGGCAAATAAAGGATGGGACGCATGCGAATCGCCCACTCAAAGACTCTTCCCACATCACTGGCCCGCTGTCACCCACGGATTCATTCATCAGGAGAATTCCTGTGAAAATAGCTTCTCACTCAGTGGAAGAAGAAATTCGAATTGCGCCCCGCTCCACCACTTGCGTGGCTTTTTATCCCCCCCGGGAAACAGGGCACAATTCGAAAAGCTTTCTTGGGTTATTACTTAGAGAATATCTACAAACTCGCCTTAGCGCAGGTGCAGAAGAAAGTTAATCGCTCAAGATTGCCGATTCGTCTAGGGTAAAATCAAAAAAAATCTGTTGCTCAAAAGATATCAAAATGAAGGGAACGAGAACCAATGCGATATCGTAGAACGATCTTGGCTTATTCTGTATAACTTAGAGCGATACTCTCCCGCTTCATTTTCAATCATTAAAACCCAACTTCACCTTCTATTTATCGCCCAACAGAAGCAGGAAAAGTCATAACCATTGGGTGTGATGTCGCTGTTTATGGGGGAACGCCTGCTGGACGCATTAATTTGACCAGACTCGAGACCGGTAAAACCATGAAGGCTGCCGTTTTCATCGATTCAACATATGGAGGCGATTTAATTTCAGCAGCGATGGGAGGTGGAGATTGACCGCGGGGCAGCAAGGGCCTAGCCAGCGGTCGCTAGAGCGAACCACTAAAAATAGTTATCACTTACCTTTACCCCACGAATCTTTGAGTGCGACGGTGCGGTTAAATACAGCTTTTTGACCGGGGACATGGTCTTTCGTATCCGTGATGAAATAGCCGTTGCGCTCGAATTGACAGGAGTAATCGGGTGCTTCGTTAAGCAATGATGCTTCTACCTTTCCAGTGACACTTTTTACGGAATCCGGATTGATGACAGAGAGGAATCCACCTTCCGCTGCATCGGGATCCTCAACATTGAAGAGTCGATCGTAGAGGCGCACTTCTGCATCGACGGCGGTTGCCGCATCCACCCAATGGATCGCCGCTTTACAGACAACCCCTTCCGGAGAATCTTTTCCAGTGGTGTCCGCCAACAGTTTCACACGGATTTGGGTAACTTCCCCTGCCGTGTCTTTATCGAAGCCGGTGCATTGAATAATCGGGCCGCCGCGGAGGCGAACGTAACGATCCGGACCGAGGCGGAAGAATTTTTTCTCCGGAACTTCTTGGAAGTCCTCGCGCTCGATAAAGATTTCCGACGAGAATGAAACTTCGCGTTCGCCAAAAGTTTCGTCCTGCGGGTGATTAGAAACGACTAGGCTCGCAGTAGGTTCTTCGGAGAAATTCTCGATAATGACTTTCAATGGTTCAAGCACCGCCATACGGCGGGGTGAGGAAGAGTTGAGGTGGTCGCGGATGTCGTATTCTAACAAGGCAACATCGGTGGTTCCGTTGTATTTGGTGATGCCGATGCGTTTGCAGAAATGGCGGACCGCAGCGGCGGGATAGCCACGGCGGCGAATACCTGAGATCGTTGGCAAGCGAGGATCATCCCAACCCGTAACGTGACCTTCGTTGACGAGTTGGAGCAATTTGCGCTTGCTCATGATCGTGTAGGTTAGACTGAGGCGCGCAAACTCGATCTGGCGTGGTTTCGATGGAACTGGGCAGTTTTCGATGAACCAATTGTAAAGCGGGCGATGATTCTCGAACTCAAGTGTGCAAAGCGAATGAGTGATGTACTCGAGCGCATCTTCCAGGGGATGCGCAAAATCATACATCGGGTAGATACACCACGCATCACCCGTGTTGTGGTGATGCGCGTGCATGATGCGATAAAGCACGGGATCACGCATGTTCATGTTCGATGAAGTCAGGCCAATTTTCGCACGTAGGACGGCTTCGCCTTCTTTGAATTTTGCAGCGCGCATGGCTGAAAATTTTTCGAGGTTTTCTTCGATGGAACGCTCACGGAATTGAGAAGGCGTTCCGGGTGTCTGCACGTTACCACGATGGAGTTTGATTTCATCGGGGCTTTCCTCATCGACGTATGCGAGGCCGTTCTTGATGAGGTGCACGGCGCAGTCGTAGAAGAACTCGAAGTAATGACTCGCGAAATAGAGGTCGCTTTCCCAATCGAAGCCGAGCCATTTCACATCGGCTTTGATCGACTCAACGTATTCGGTTTCCTCTTTTTCTGGATTCGTATCGTCGAAACGCAAATGGCATTTCGCACCGGGATGTTCTTGGGCGATGCCGAAGTTTAAACAAATTGATTTCGCGTGCCCGAGATGAAGGTAGCCGTTCGGCTCGGGAGGGAAACGAGTGATCGTGGTGGCATGTTTTCCTGAAGAAAGGTCATCAGCAATGATGTCTCGGATGAAATCGGATTTGGGAGTTTCGGACATGGGAAGAGGTAGGAAAATTTTAACCGTGATTAGGCGTTATTGAAAAAGAACTGATTCGTTACAAAGAGACATAAAACGCACCTACAATGCCCATGTCGAGTGTAGCGATTGGCAGTTCGTGCTTTTCGGGGCATCCTTTTTCTTTTTTCACCACCCTCCCAATCAGCTCACGACTATTTTTCAACAAACCCACATGAAATCATTACAACCTCGTCCCACCTGTCCGAGAGCCTGCGGCGCTAGATCTTTCCGCCGGAGGCTTTGGACTGCTGCGGTGATCCGCAGCTTTTTGGGAAGGTTATGGATCAGGGAAAAACAGGTTGTTACCTGACGCTGCGCTAATAGCCGCGCTTCCTGAAAGCTGGGAATGATCCCAGCAGTCCGAGAGCCTGCGGCGCAACCTACTTGGCCAACTCTTCCAGCAACGCCTGATTGAGGCGGATACCGGCTTCAAAATTTTCGATAGGGAAATTTTCGTTCGGGGAATGGATCTGTGCGTCGGAGAGAGCGAGACCGAGGAGGAGCGTATCAACGCCGAGGATCTCGCGGAAAGCTTGGACGATGGGGATGGAGCCACCTTCGCGGATGAGCATGGGCTCGCCGGGGAAGGTGCGCTTCAAGGCTCGCTGCGCGGCTTTACCAAATTCTGAATGTGGATCGCAGGCATAGGGTTTGCCATCGTGGCCGTCTTCAACGATGAGTTTCACGCCCGGCGGGCAATGTTTTTCGAGGTGGGCTCTGAGACGTTGTAAGATGACTTGCGGATCCTGATCAGGAACGAGTCGGAAGGAGAATTTCACGAAAGCCTCAGAAGGAATGACCGTCTTCGAGCCCTCGCCTTGGTAGCCGCCCCCGATGCCGTTGACCTCTGCGGTCGGGCGCGCGAAGACGCGTTCGGCGGCGCTGTAGCTGGGTTCACCAAACGTATCGGGTGATCCGGTGACTTTGAGATAATCTTGATCGGAAAGCCCTGGGACTTTCGCCCACATTTCGCGTTCCCATGTTTCGAGCGGTCGAACTTCGTCGTAGAAACCCTCGATCGCAACCTTGCCTTCGGAGTCGTGCAGGGAGGCGACAAGTCGCGCGATGGCGGTGGCGGGGTTGGTAATCGCACCACCGAAGATGCCAGAATGCAAATCTCTAACGGGACCAATGAGCTTCACTTCCGCGCAAGTGATTCCGCGTAAGCCGTAACCAAGTGTTCCGGTGTTAGGCGCAACCATTCCTGTATCGGAAATGGCACTGATGTCTCATTTCAATTCATCACGATGTTTCTCAAGAAACGGCGCGAGGTTGGGCGAGCCGATTTCTTCTTCCCCTTCGAAGAGGAAAATCAGGTTCACGGGAAGCTCACCTTTTGCTTCCAGAGTTTTAGCAACGCCAAGAATGTGGGCGAGCATTTGACCTTTGTTATCGGTGGCACCGCGCGCCCAGATTCTACCATCGCGGATTTCTGGAGAGAACGGAGGAGACTGCCAGAGCGCCAAAGGATCGGCGGGTTGGACATCATAGTGACCGTAGATCAGGACCGTTTTACGATCCGCCTGATGTTTGTTTCTCGCGATGACAATCGGATGACCGGGAGTTTCATGGAGCTCGGTGGTGAGCTGCATAGCGGAGAGCTTTTTAATAAGCCATTCCGCACAATCGCGCACATCCTGCCGATGCTTGGAGTCCGTAGAAACGCTGGGGAAAGAGAGAAACGTGAAAAGTTCGCGGAGATCGTCTGTCATGCTGAGAGGAAATTAGATCAGGAATCCGCAGGCGGAAAGGAAAACGGCAACGGTAGCGATTTTTCTGCACTTATTCAGTAACTGCTCTTTGAGGAAATTTAATCACAAAGAACACAGAGAGAAGAAATGATGAATACTAAAGATGTGCGTGATAACACCACTCTGTGTTCTTTGCGCTCTCTGTGGTTAACCTCATTGAACCTGGGCTGTGGATATTTTGTCCGTCCTCGTGAGGTCACGACGTCTCCTGAGGGTCAACGCCAAACCGATCACCGCTAAGGCCGCGACAGACGGCTCAGGAACGGCCACGAGGGAGAGAGTTACATTTGAACCATCCGTTCCTGTCACCACCCTAAAGCCGGAGCGAGGCTGGATGCCATTATTGAAACCGTCACTGTTGATCACAAAGCGGTCGGTCACATCCAACCCACTCAACCAGCTCTCCGTCCCTTGAAAGGAAGCAGCCTGCGCAAAAACCCAAGAATATAAAGTATCACTACTGAAATTCTGTAAACTGGCGCCGAAGATATTGAGGTTCATCGTGTTGGCCGAGCTGATCGTGGTCAGGTCCAAATTACCGCTCACCGAAAGCAGATCCCAGTCCGTCCCAGCCATTCCGGTGGCATTGTTGATTTCAAACTGGAAATTGGATCCTGGATTCCAAGTGGCCGAGGAGGCGCTCAGCTCCCCCGGGCTATTGCCCACCGCCAAGGTTCCCGCGCTGGAGAGCGTGAGTGCACCCACGGACCCACTGCCGGACAGGGTGCCGCCTGTTACGTTCACGGCTCCAGCCGTGCCGTTAACCTTCAGATGCCCCCCTGCCCCAATCGTGGTGCTGGAGCTAGTGGCGATCGATGCGCCCGCGTTCACAATCAGCGTTCCGTTGGAAACGGTGGTCGCGCCGGTGTAGGTGTTGGTGTCAGAGAGAACGAGCTGATCAGTTCCTGATTTCGTCAGGCCTCCACCTCCTGATATCACCGAGTTGATCCTGATATCTCCGGAGGCTGTATTGATCGTCCTTGTCGCACCGAGAGTCATCGCTAAGTTGATTGTCTGCGATTGGACGGAATTGTTAATGATTGAACCCGTTAGTGTTATGCGGTTACCACGGAGTATAAATGCAGATCCTCCATTAAAAGTAATGCCCGCATAACTAGTGCCAGCGCCTGTGTCGTTGTAGTTATCCACTCGGTTGGTTACTTCAAATACAAGACTATCATTCGGCACTAAAAGATCTAAATTTTTATTATCTATTTGTGTTGGTGTGGTCCAGTTAGCTCCAGAACTCCAGAGGCTATTATTGGCATGATTCCCGCGCCATGTGGCAACTCCTGCGCTAGCCATTTGGCTCGGAAAGAAAAAGGCAGCAAACAAAATGAATTGAAACAACGCCACTGCTACAGATTTGCCCTTGCCGAGAGCCTCTGGAGCTCTGGGGTTGTGGCGATTACTGTGGCAGGCGGGACTCATATAACGCCATCAAATGTCTGGATTTAGGCCCGCCTTGTCAACCCAAAGGCTCTTTTTTACGGGGCTGCCTGCCTGCTGAAGTGACTTCTGGGAGACAGTCTAGCGCGAAAAATCCCCTGAAGAGCCGTCTGTGGAAGGGGAAAAAGGGAAGAAAAAGTCGAAAGTCGCCATAATAGGCTCAGATTTTATATGGATTAGAATGTTTGCCAAAAGTCCGTGCGTATAACCATACCGCCGGAGGCTTTGGACTGCTGCCCCGACATGTCGGGGCAGCTTTTTAGGTTAGTGATGGAAAAACGAAGTAACCCGGTAGCAACCCGTCGTCCCGTAAAAAAAGCCGCCCTTGAGAGCTGTGAATGAAGAATCACAGCAGTCCAGAGCCTGCGGCGCACTCTACTGTGTTGTCACATTTTTGCGCACGAACTTTTGGTAAACGGTATAATTTATAATCCGGATGAACGAACGTTACTGACAGTAATCACTTTTCTCGCCTCAGCCGTCGCCTGACTGACATCAGGTGCCGTAAGCAACTGCGAAACGATCACGCAACGCTTTGCGCCGGCCGCTAGAACTTGCGGGAGGTTGTCCATCTTAATTCCCCCGATGCAGAAAGCTGGGACAAATTGGCCAACTTCAGCTTCCATTTTTGCAACTTCTTCCAAGCCGATCGCAGGTCGGCCAGCTTTGGTGGGGGTGGGAAACAAGGGACCGAAGCCGATATAATCCGCGCCGTCATCCATGGCTTTGCGTGCTTGTTCCAAGCTATGCGTGGAGCGGCCGAGTAACATGTCTTCACCGATACTACGGCGAACATCGTAGATGGATCCATCGTCTTGACCGATGTGAACTCCATCCGCTCCGAGATCAACGGCAAGCGCTGGAAAGTCGTTCAAGATGAAAGGAATACCCGCCGATTTACACAGCGGGAGGATTTGTTTTGCGGCTCGAATGATCTGATCCATTTCCGCACCTTTCGCGCGTAGCTGGATCACATCCGCGCCGCCTATTAGAAGTTGCTGCGTGACTTTTACCACGTCGATTGGAGCGACGTAACCGAAATCAACGATTCCGTAGAGACACGCGTGAACGAGAATTGATCTTCGTTGCTCTTGGTTCACAGACCTTTTTCCTCGAGGAAACGACCCACCCAACCGATATCGTAAGTTCCGTTCTCAAAATCGGGATGATTGAGAATTTCTTGTTGGAACGGGATGGTCGTCTTGATGCCTTTGATCATGAACTCACCAAGTGCGCGCTTCATGCGAGCAATGGCGATTTCACGAGTTGCACCCGTGACAATCAGCTTCGCGATCATCGAGTCGTAGTAAGGAGGCACGGAATAGCCGGAGTAAACGTGAGTGTCGACGCGCACGCCTTTTCCACCCGGAGCATACCAGAGCGTAATCGTGCCGGGGCTTGGCATGAACTTGTTGTAAGGATCTTCCGCGTTGATACGGCACTCGATCGAGTGACCGCGTGGGCTAGCTTGTAACACGTGGCGTGAAAGCGACTCACCGGCAGCAACACGGATTTGCTCTTTGATCAGCTCACAGCCCATGACTTCTTCGGTCACGGGATGCTCCACTTGGATCCGAGTGTTCATTTCCATGAAGTAGAAATTCTCACCCGCTTCATCGACGAGGTATTCAATGGTTCCTGCGTTCTGGTAGTTGATCGCTTTGATCAATGAAACCGATGCTGTGCCCATGCGCTCGCGCATTTCTGGCGAGATCAGTGGAGAAGGACATTCTTCGATGATCTTCTGGTTGCGGCGTTGCATCGAGCAATCGCGCTCGCCGAGGTGGATGAAATTTCCATGTGCATCAGCGATGATTTGGAACTCAATGTGGTGCGGATTGAGCACGAGTTTCTCTAAGTAGCAATCGCCATTGCCGAAGCAGGACATCGCTTCGTTAGAAGCAGCTTGGAACAATGATTTAAATTCTTCTTCTTTGAAACACGGACGCATCCCGCGTCCACCACCACCAGCGGTGGCTTTGATCATGACTGGGAGACCGATTTCTTTCGCCTTCGCTAAAGCTTCATCGGGATCCTGGATGATTTCTGAGCCGGGAGTGATGGGAACTCCGTTCGCAACTGCAGTGGCGCGAGCGGTGGCTTTATCGCCCATCATGCGAATGACATCTGCAGATGGCCCGATGAAAACGATGCCCGAAGATTCGCAAATATCAGCGAAGCGCGCGTTTTCTGAAAGAAATCCGTAACCCGGATGAATCGCATCTGCCCCGGTGATTTCCGCAGCAGCAATGATGCGATCCGGTTTCAAATAGCTATCTTTACTAGGGCCTGGCCCGATGCACACCGCCTCATCAGCGAGTTGGACGTGCATGGAATCGACATCCGCTTCGGAATAGACTGCCACAGATTCGACACCGAGCTCACGACAAGCACGGATGATTCGCAGGGCGATCTCGCCACGGTTAGCTACCAAGACTCGTTTGAACATTTCAATGAAGGGAGGAAATTATTTAATGCGGAACAGAACGTCGCCGTATTGCACTGGATTACCATCCGTCGCAACCAACGCGCAGATCGTGCCAGAGCGCTCGGCTTTGATCTCGTTCATGACTTTCATCGCTTCGATAATGCAAATCGTTTCTCCTTCGGAAACGGTCGAGCCGACTTCTACGAAGTTCGGTGCGTCTGGTGCAGGTTTACGGTAGTAAGTCCCGACCATAGGCGAAGTGATTTCTGCACCATCGGCGACTGGCGCGGCGGCGGCAGTTACTCCTGCTGATGCGGCGGCTGGAAGATGTGCGGGTGCAGCTTCTGCAGCAGCACGTGGCATGCTGGCGAGTAGTCCACTCAGCGCATCCATGTCAGGGCCTTTCTTAAGTTTAAGATGAAAGTCCTTTTTGGATAGATCGAAATCGGTGAGCCCATGCTCGTTCATCAATTCCACAATATTTCGGATATCTTGGAGTTCC
>CAWUUP010000092.1:0-19664 GCA_963925255.1 uncultured Luteolibacter sp. | reverse complement strand
GGGCAGCAGAATGCAGCCCCTCCTTGAATTGCTTTGCAAACACGCTCTCCTCAGCGACCCTCCGGCATGGGAATTCCTTTCCAAAACTCTTACACCCACCTCCCTGAGCGCTTCTTTTCCAGACAGACGCCCGCTGGCGCTCCAGATCCATTCCTGATCCGCACCAACACTGCTCTGGCCAGTGAACTTGGTATAGCTCACGCATGGTTGAACTCACCCGCAGCACTCGCTGTATTTTCCGGAAATGAAATTCCCGAAGGCGCAGAACCCATCGCGCAAGCGTATGCCGGACACCAGTTTGGCGGCTTCGTTCCGCAACTCGGCGATGGCCGCGCGGTCCTACTCGGCGAACTCATCGACATCCACGGCAAGCGCCGCGACATCCAACTCAAAGGTTCTGGCCGCACGGTATTCTCACGCGGCGGCGATGGCAAATCCGCTCTCGGTCCGGTGCTGCGTGAATACTTAGTCAGCGAAGCCATGCACGCTCTCGGCGTCCCTACAACACGCGCACTTGCCGCGGTTTACACCGGAGAAATCGTCGAGCGAGAAGAACCGGCACCCGGCGGTGTGTTCACCCGCGTTGCCGCAAGCCACATCCGAGTTGGCACGTTTCAATACTTCGCCGCGCGCCAGGATACCGAAGCGATCCAGATTCTAACTGATCACTGCATTGCCCGACATTATCCGCAAGCAGCCAATGCGGAAAATCCTGCTCTCGCATTTCTTGAAAACGTGATTCTCGCTCAAGCCACACTCGTCGCGAAATGGTTGCCGCTCGGTTTCATCCACGGCGTGATGAATACAGATAATTGCTCGATATCAGGTGAAACGATCGACTACGGTCCTTGCGCGTTTATCGATACATTTCATCCGGATGCCGTATTCAGTTTCATCGATCGCAATGGACGCTACGCATGGGGAAACCAACCCACCATCGCGCATTGGAATCTAACACGTCTCGCAGAAACGTTACTTCCCATCCTCGATCCATCACCGGAACGCGCTAAACAAATCGCAACCGCCGCACTCGATCAATTCATCCATCATTTCCAACCTGCCTACCTTAACCACTTCCGCGAGAAACTCGGCCTGTCGATTGATACTGATCTTGATACGAGCGCCGCGTTTATCAAAACTACCCTCGGCACTCTCTCTCAGAACAAAGTTGATTTCACCCTCTTCTTTCGCCAACTCACTTTGCTAGCTGGCGAGGACACGCGCGCGGATCTGTCATCGCTTTTCCTCGATCCCCAAGCCGCCGAAGCATGGATCACGCATTGGAACAGCATCGCTAAGCCAGATGACCATCTCGCCAAGATGAAATCCTCAAACCCCATCCTGATCCCGCGCAATCACCGGATAGAAGAAGCGATCCAAGCCGCTTACCAAAACGATTTCTCCCTCTTCCATCGCCTCGCCGATGCGTTAGCAAAACCTTTCGAAGAGAATTCCGAATACACAGATTTCGAACTCGCTCCGCTCCCTGATCAATGCGTGAAGAACACATTCTGCGGGACGTAGCCTCTTTAAAGTGGAGATGTTCCTTTGCGCATAGGATTCTTTTTTAGATCAGTCAGATCTGTCTAATGAGTGACGATTTGTAGGGTTATACCCCATGGCAGGGTGGCCTCCGTTCGGTGAGTATGTTGTCGTAAAAACAAAGCTAGGAACGCAATCGCGGCGACTCTGTTCAACGGAACGCTCATCATCACAACAGTCCATTCACTCCTGCTTAAATAGATACGATTTCGACAATAAAAAGAAACATAACCATGAAAACAGCAGCTCTCATCTTCGCAGGAATCACCGCTTTACTCGCCCTAACCTCGTGTGAGGAGAAACATGCCGGCACAAAAGGCAATACAGGAGTCGCAGATATTGCATTCGCCAAGGAAGCATTTGAAATGCTTGCGGGGGGAGACGCTAAAGTCGATGCAAAGATCGATTGGAAGACGCTTCAATCCTTCGGCGTCAATGTCGGAGCCAAGTATGTCGCCTACAAAATGGAGTCAGATCAGAAAGGATTCCGAGATGGCTTCATCACCCAGTTTTCCTCCTCATTTATAGACGAAGGCGGCAAGTTGGAAAATTTTTCTAACTGGCGGGTAAATGAGTCGGACACTCTCAAAACCGTCGTCATCGCGGATTCTACAAACGGACTACTCAAACTTACTGTCACGGGCCGCAACGACACCAGTCGCTTGTCAGGCATAGAAATGGTAAAGTAACTAACTCCTAGTAAAATCCCCACCGCCTCCGCAGCTTAATAAAGCACGGAGTAAAATAAACCTGCGCTTTCCTGCCCCTCGTAGCCCCTCGTAGCTTTAGCGAAGTGGGTGCGGTGAAAATTATTTCAAGCAAACCCCTAGTTTAAAAGGACTTTCAAAATTGAAATTTTGAATCCAATTGCCAAAGCCCGCTGCCCCATATTGAGTCGCATTGTTCATGGCAAACGACTTCGCATTCGAATCTCTCAATCACGCTCAGCGCGAGGCAGTATCTAATTTAGATGGTCCAGTCATGATCCTTGCAGGTGCAGGAACCGGTAAAACTCGCACGGTCACTTGTCGCATCGCTCACATGCTTGAGCGCAAAATTCCAGCCGCAGAAATTCTCGCGGTGACTTTCACCAACAAAGCCGCATCGGAAATGCGGGATCGTATCGCCGGCATGGTTTCGAAACACTCGGCAGAACAAATGACGGTCTGCACGTTTCATTCACTTTGTGTCCGTCTACTCCGCGGTGGCATCGACAAGCTCGGATACAAAAAGAATTTCTCCATCACTGCCTACTCGGATCAAGTCGGCATCATGAAACAACTCCTCGTCCGCAAAGGCGGCACCGATGAGAAAGTCAAAGCTGAGACGGTTCTCACCGAAATCTCACGTGCGAAAAACAAAGGGATCGATGTGCAAGATCTGCAGGACGATTTCTTCGCACAGCTAGCGGTTGCTTATCAGAACGAACTCCGCGCCCAAAACGCTGTCGATTTCGATGACCTCCTCTTCCTCGCCGAGCAAGTCCTGCGCGAGCATAGCGATGTCCGCGATCACTTCCGTAAACTCTACACCAGAGTCACCGTCGATGAGTTCCAAGACACGAACTCTCTGCAAATGCGTTTGCTTCAGCAACTCGTCGGTCCGCCCTATCATGTCTGCGTGGTCGGTGATGACGATCAATCGATCTACGGCTGGCGTGGTGCGGAAGTCGCAAACATCTTGGAATTCGAACGCTTTTTCCCGAAACCTAAAATCATTCGTCTTGAGGAAAACTATCGCTCCACCCAAGCCGTTCTCCACACCGCCAACTCCTTAATCAAACACAATATTGGACGTCGCGAAAAAATCCTCCGCGCCACACGCAGCGGTGGCGAAAACGTCCGCATTGTCGCCATGCCAGGCGATGACGAAGAAGCCGATTTCATCGCCGATGAGATCCTTGGCGAGAAATCCGCGGTCGGTCGCGAGTGGGAAGATTTCGCTGTCTTGTTCCGCACCAACGGCCAATCACGCAAACTCGAGCTCGCACTTCGCGATCGTAAAATCCCCTATCGCATGGTCGGTGCGCAATCGTTCTACGATCGCAAAGAAATCCGCGATATCCTTGCCTATGCCGCTTTGCTGGTCTCACCAGAAAACGACGTCCCCCTGCTCCGCATTCTCAACGCGCCGAACCGTGGCATCGGGCAAGCCACCGCAATCCTCGCCACAGATTACTCTCGCGAACAAAATCGCTCGGTCTGGAACGCTCTCTGCGATCCATTTTTCACTACAACTCTCGGGCCAAAAGCTGGCAATGCGATCGAAGACTTCGTCGCTCTTATTTCAGGCGCAAAAAACCGCATCGATCTCTCCAAAGAACATCCCGCCGATGTTCTTGCTGCACTTTTAAAAGAAATCGATTACCTACCATGGATCGAGCGGGGTTGCAAAAGCGATGCAGAACGCCAGCAACGCGGAGAGGCCATTCATTCCCTCGTAGAATCTCTCCGCCAACACATCGATCGCGGCAAAAAGCTCCAATCCTTCCTCGACGATTCCGCGCTCGCCTCAGAACGCGAAGACGATGACCTTGAGAAAAAGAAAGGTGCCACACTCATCACCCTCCACGCCTCCAAAGGTTTGGAGTTTCCCATCGTCTATCTGGTCGGACTCGAAGAAGGCTTTCTACCTCACAGCCGCAGCATCACCGAAGGCACCAAGGACGAAGAACGTCGCTTACTTTACGTCGGCATTACCCGTGCCCAAGAGTCATTGACGCTCACTTACTGCACCACTCGTGTGAAATGGGGAGACAAGACCAGCTGCCAACCTTCCTCATTCATCTGTGAGCTCGACGATAAACATCTCACTCACACCAGCTTCGACGAAATCCAAAACACCGAAATGAGCGAAGATGATCTCAGTAATTTCTTCGCCAGCATGAACAATATTTTCGCTCAGGAGTGATCAGTATCGAGCTTATTACTAACAGGCCTCCGGCGCCCTCCGTCCCAAGCCGACAGGCTCCGCTGTCTTAAAAGGCTCGCTAACGCTCACAGTGCTTTCAGCTTTTACCCCTACCCCTCCTTTCGCGCCAAGATCCACATCAGGTCGGAAATCCGATTCAGGAAAAGCCGCACCACTTCTGGCACTCCTCCCTCTGCTCCGTGGAGTTCTAATACGTGACGTTCCGCGCGCCTTGCCACGGTGCGAGCGAGATCCAAATGCGCTCTCGCCATCGAACCCTCAGCTCCGGGCACGGCCCAATGAGTAAATTTTACTCCCCCTTCTTCGATCTGCTTCGCCGTCAAGGTGATCCAATCCAAATCTTCCTCTCCCACCATCGCGTAGCCTTTTTCCAGATACTGTGCTGCATCCTCTGGCAAACACGCCAACTGTCCCATCAGACCGAATAACAAATTCTGCACTCGATCCAAAATCGCCGTATTCTTCCCCTCCACATCCGCCGCCCTAGCAAGGCCAATGGCTGCATTGAGTTCGTCGATGGTTCCTAAAGCCCCGAAACGAATCGAGGTCTTGGCAATCCTGCGCCCAAACATCAGATCCGTCATCCCGTCGTCGCCGCGTTTTGTAATGATACTCATTTCTTTAAAGATGAACATTGAATCTCCCGGAGCAATAACGAAGATAAATGATAAACATGAGAGAAACCGAATTAGCGAATCAATTAGAGCAGATAATAGGCGAGGTGATCCGCGGTCAGCAGGAAACCATACGAAAAGTGCTAGCCTGTATGTTCGCAGGTGGACACGTGTTGTTAGAGGATTTCCCAGGAACCGGAAAAACCACCTTAGCCAAAGCCCTTGCCAAAGCCATCAGTGGCGCCGATTTCAAACGCGTCCAGTTCACGCCAGACCTCCTTCCATCTGATATCCTAGGCGTTTCCGTGCTCGATCCGAAAACACAGGAGTTCCGTTTTCACAAAGGCCCGGTGTTTACCGACATTCTCCTCGCAGACGAAATCAACCGCGCATCCCCACGCACTCAGAGCGCCCTGCTCGAAGCCATGGGCGAACGACAGGTCAGCATCGAAGGCGAACGCTACGATCTCGATGGTTTGTTTTTTGTCATCGCCACTCAAAACCCCGTTGAATTCCGCGGCACTTATCCCCTTCCAGAAGCCCAGATGGACCGTTTTTCCATGCAATGCCAGCTTGGTTACGTTAGCGCGGAAGAAGAAGCGAAAATCCTCCACGACCAAGTCGAATCCCATCCGGTAAACTCGATCAAGCCCATGATCAGTCGCGGGCAAATCCTGGAAATTTCAGCCGCTGCTAGAAAAATTCGCTTCAGCGATGAACTACGCCACTACGCGGTTTCGCTAGTTGGCGCCACACGCAACATTCCTGAAGTCCAGCTCGCCGCCAGCCCGCGCGCGTCCCTGGCTTTAATGAAAATCTCCCAAGCCATGTCCCTTTTCGAAGGCCGAGAATTCGTAACTCCAGAAGTCATTCAAGCCGTTGCGACAGATGTGATCGCACACCGTCTCGTGCTAGCACCTGAATCCAAATACTCAGGTGTCAATGCCCGCCAAATCGTGGCAGATCTGATTAAAAACACTCCTGTCCCCATCTAATGAGCTCAAGCTCTGTATCACGACGTTTCCGACTACTTTACTGGTCCTACTACCATGGCGCCAAATGGCAGTTTTGGTTTAAACAGCGGATCCGTCCCGCCGGCCTCTGCGCTCTAATTGTCACCTCGTTGGCGAGTTTCATGAGCATCGGGCAACCCAAGAACTCGATCTTTCAACTGTTCTGCTTCAGCTTCGGACTCATATTACTCGCCTTCATTTGGGTATGCCTACGTCGCGCGCAAGTCACCGCAGTCGTCAAAGCCCCGAAATACGCCACAGTGGGTGAAGAACTACGTTACTCCGTGGAACTCAGCCAAACAGGCTCCCGCACCCAGCGCGCTTTGCGCGTGCTGCAAGTCCCACCCGATCCTAGACCTAGCCTGCTAGAATTCAGTGAAGTTGAGGAACCTTACGAAATCCTACGCAACGTTTACGACCGAGCCATGGCTTATTACCGCTGGCGCTGGCTGGTTAGACGACATAGCAGTTTTTCCTCCAGCGAATCCGATACCGCCTTCGATCTTCATCGCGGAAAAATCACAACGATTCCCATCACCCTCACAGCACAAAAAAGGGGCGTATTCGTCCTCGAAAATCTGCGATTGCTCATGCCGGATCCACTTGGACTTTTTCAAAGGTGCAAGCCTCTAAATCCAACACCCTCACGTTTGATCGCCCTGCCAAAGCGCTACGTCCTGCCGCATATTGAAATGCCGGGCACTTCCACGTTCCGCATCGGCGGAGAAGAAACCAGCAACGCCATCGGAAACTCAGGTGAATTCGTTGGTCTCCGGGAATACCGACCCGGCGATTCTCTCCGCCAAATCCATTGGAAAAGCTGGGCACACACCGGAAAACCCATGGTGAAAGAACTCGAAGATACGTTTTACCCCCGCTACGCCTTGATTCTCGATACGTTTCCCGGATCAAGCGATCGTATGATTTTTGAGGAAATGATCTCCATCGCTTCATCTTTCATTACCGGACTCGATCGTCACGAGGCATTAATCGATCTGATGTTCATAGCCGAAAGCGCCCACACCGTCACTGCTGGACGAGACTTGGAACGCACCGAAAAACTACTCGAAGTTCTCGCCGCTGTCGAAATCGAACCCACCCAACGCTTCGATGCTCTGGCTACATCAGTCATCAAACACCGCGATCAGATCACCTCCTGCCTACTCGTCCTCAACGGATGGGACGAAGCGCGTATGGAATTTGTCAAAAAACTCAGAAAATACGGCATATTCAGCGTCCCCATGATCGTCGGAAATGGCGAACCACCCAATTCTATCCAAGGTTATTGGATCAATTCCAACCACGTCGCCCGCGACCTGATGCGCCTACCTTCAAAACTTTCCGGCTCTTAAGCTTCTCATCGAATGACCAGCAGAACCATCCAACCACCTCCGAGATTACTACTCGGTGCGACTCTCCTTTTGTGGGGAGCCATGTCTGGAAATTCTGCGCTCGCTCTTATTCTCGCTCTCATCGTCGAGAGCCCCAACTGGATCCGCTCACGCTGGAATTTTAACGACCAAGCCTGCTCCCGCGCTTGGTATCTATGCATCATACTTACCCTCTTCGCCATCATCCCCATCTGGCTCGAAGGCAATCGCTACACCACTCTAGCCAGGCTCCTCACATGGCTACCTGTGCTACTATTCCCTCTCCAGTTTCTACAGTCCTTCGGATTCCAAAATTACTTAAAGCTCAACAACTTCTACTTATTTTCACAGAGTTATATTAATCATAATATTGAACCCGGAATAAAACAATCAATCGTTCGTTTTAATTTTGGAAACGTCTATTTTGTCGCCTCCATCATCGCCAGCAGCTTAGGTCCTTATGCCCAAGGACGTACCTTTTTTATCGGTCTAGTCATCCTCGCCTCGTGGCGATTACTAGCAAATATGAGAAGTCGGTTTTTCGCGATGATCACAATCCTGATCCTCGCTGCGACCATCGGACTAACGGGTCAGATTGGAATGACTGCACTCTATCACTGGGTCACCAATCGCGGAATGAACTTAGATGGAATTCCCAGCGCCGACCCCACACTCAAGATGACCAATATTGGATCTTTGGGTGCTATCAAGCAGTCCTCTGAAATGATGTGGAGGATAACTCCAAAAGCCGGACAAATGCCACCAAGGCTCCTGAGAACCGCTTCTTACAACCGCTACAAAGGGGTGAACTGGAGAATCCAATATCCTGCCGCAATGAGCGATAACGAAGAAAGTTACCGCCCGCTGGACTCTACCGACCTTGCCTTAGACGACTCGTATTACATGTTGCGCGAAAACATGATCCGGAAGGATATCATAAAACCACTCTCCAAGTTCGAAATCCGTGGAGCCGCCATGACGGGATATTCCCTGCCGTTGCCAGGAAATACCTCAACTTTAAATAACTTCGTGCTCGATGGCGTCGAAATCAACCCAGTCGGCAATGTCCGGATTTTTCCTATAAAATCCATCATCCAAGGCAACGTCCGCTGGAATGACGATCTCACCACCGAAGCCCCACCCTTTCCAAAAGAAGACCTCATCATCGATGATTACGAAATGGAAGGAATTCATGAGGTGGCCGACGCTCTGGACTTGAAACAACTGGCAACAACTACCGAGAAAATCAAGCGTATCAGGGAGTTTTTCGACACCGAGTTCCATTACACCCGCTATCTCACCATTGGGCGCGCCTTTAGTTCCAAAAAGCGTCCCACTGCCATCGAAACTTTTCTAACTACCAACAAAAACGGTCATTGCGAGTATTTCGCCACTGCCGCGACCCTACTTCTAAGAGCTGCCGATGTTCCCACCCGTTACACCATCGGCTTCTCAGTCATTGAAAAAAATACAAACAATAACGAATGGATCATTCGTGGAACACACGCACATGCATGGACTCGTGTTTGGAATGAAGAACTCCAAACTTGGGTCGACTTCGATCCCACACCCAGCGGTTGGCTGATTGAAGAAACTCGTGGCCACAGCCGTATGCAGTCATTTTACGATACGTATCAACGTATCAAAGAAGACTTTTTCCTCTGGCGTAACGAAGCCTCAAATCGACTCGCCGTGACCATCGTCATATGGATACTCGGAATCGCCATCGTGCTCTATATCGCGTTTCGCCTCAAAAAATCTCGAGTCGTTGTTGATTCCAAGAAATCAAGACGTGATTTAGGAAAACCCACCATCAAAACACCGCTTCATGATCTCGAAAAAGCCGCACTCAAAATCCTAGGCTCAAGAAGTCCTGGCGAAACCTTCGTAGCGTGGTTGATGAAACTCAAAGCTTACAACATTTCCGAACTCGAACTCGAACTGGCCTGTGCTTTGCATCAACAACTGCGGTTCGACCCATCACCACCTAGAACTTCCTCAGATTTACAACTGCTTCAAATAAGCCAAAAGTTAACTAGGCAGTTGAATAAGTCATAATTACCTGTCCAACCGCCTTCGGTCATATAGAAATTTAAAAAACCTGAAGCCATTGATTATGAAAAGCAGGTGATCAACGTGGTGCTTCTGAAAGGATGCTCGAACACATCGGAAGTAACATCAATCATAAGTCAGCAGCAAAATGGATAGATAGCTTTACTGAACTGCTTCAAACCAAAAAAAGCCGGTTGAAACCAAAGAAGAGACATCTCCAGGAGAGACTCCTCAATAAAGATTCATCAGACCCCTGAATCATTCACCAAAGGACGAGCGAGCATTTCCTCGTAAATCGCAATGTATCTTCTAGCCACTTCTTCATGGCTGTATTCTTTGAGGCTTTCTAACATCACTCTACGGATCTGGGTGATTTTCATTTCATGCGGTAAACCATAGAATTCCATGGCTTGGTCAACAGCCCAGCGCAAGGCACTCGCATCGTAATGATCGAAACGAAATCCATTTCCAGTTGAGTTCCAAACATCAATCGGACGTATCGTATCATAAAGCCCACCCGTTCCGTGCACAACGGGCAACGACCCATAAAGCGGAGCGGTCATTTGTGGCAACCCGCACGGCTCAAATAACGATGGCATCAACATGAAATCCGATCCCGCATAAGCCAAGCGTGACACTCGCTCATCGAAGTCAACAATCGCGACCCGATTACCCAGATTGAAATCCTTAATGATTTTCTTGAAATGAACTTCGTGCGGACCGTTCGCAACCACAGCAATCTGCAAACCTCTATCCCAGTAATCCGATACCATTTTAACCAAAATATCCGTCACGAGTTGCGGACCTTTCTGAACTGGATCCAAACGTGATGGCCAGAAAAACAAAGGGGCATCTTGATTTTGATCTAACCCAAGTTCGTGCTGCAACGCTAATTTATTTGCACGCTTTCCTTCGAAGAAATCATCTGCAGTGAACTTTTGAACCAAAGCATCATCAGTCGATGGATGATACGATGCATCCGGCGCATTCAAAATTCCAGAAGCACAACCCGCATAGTATTTATTACGTATTTCCTGTCTGACCGACCAAGGAACCACCGAATGCCAACCCTCAACGATCTCCCAAAGAAACCTCGGGCTGACGGTATTGATAAAATGCGAAGAGAAGATTCCAGTGGTCAACAAGTCGATTGGAACCTGCGAGCGGGCATGGTCGTAACTCATCGGATTACCCGAGAAATAGAGATTCATCCAAAATTCTGCAGCATCGATTCCGGTATCCTCCACTTGAGAAAGGCTTGCCTGTCGCGTGTGAATGTTGTGCACGGTGAACAAACTTTTGATACCACGACGTTTTGCCATCGCCGGAATCAACGCAGTCATCCAGTCGTTACAGTGAATCAAATCCGGTCGAGCTTTCGGGACGATGTGATTGATCACTTCACGCTGAAATACCAAGGCAATCCGCATCGCTTCATCTGAGTGACTGCTGTAAACTCTATCGCGATAATAAAAGATCCTATCCTCAGCCAAGTGGATATGATCCTCTGGCAATACCTCATGGTATTTTTTCAGTTCCTTCTCGTGTAGATTGAAAACGTCCCCTTGGAAGAGCTTCCGATAGTTCGGCATCGCCACATGCACGTCAGCACCCAGATTGAACAAGGCCGAAACCAGAGATGCCGATACATCTGCCAAACCACCTGCTTTAGCCGACATCCGCTGTGCCATGTTTCCCATTCCAGCCGGTAGATAGGTAATCTCCGGCGTAACGATCAGAATTCTTGGATTCTTGGATTTGGTTTTATTAGCCATGGTTAAAGCGAAATCAAAGGTGTGAATGTAAATATACCTCAGTTTCTCGCTTACTCTTCAAGAACAGGCGTCTCCGATCAAGAAAATCCATAACATTGTTACGAATTACTCGCAGGGACGGGTAGAGCGCGGCATATATCCTGCCAACCCGGGAAATTCCATGTATTTGGGAACCCCGCACACTGCTTAGGCTTTACCGGATGAATGCGACACCCACCGTCTTCCAACATCGAACACTCATGATTGGGCTTTTCAATGATCGAAAGCCCTTGGCGATTCGAACGCAACCTCGTGTATTTTGAGATGAAATCTGCCTCAGCCATTCCTAAAAACTCCGCAATCACGGTAACATCCGAGTCTTCGATGCGAACGTCTCCCGGCCATTTACAGCAGGCATTACAACGCTGACAGGCATAATGCACATCCGGCTCCAGAATGGTCTGATCATTGATCGGACTGCCATGTGAAAGGTGTTCCTCTTCCATTTTACTCAAGCCTCTGAAAGTAATAATTCACCCGACCCTGAAACCACCGCCACTTTTTACTAGGCTTGCCATGATCCATCAAAAAATGCGGGCAGTCCTTGTTCGGAGGGTTCGCACCTCTACGTGGCCAATGATAATGCGGCACCACATTTCTAATTGGTATATCATGCTCCTTCATCAAGATCGCAGTCAACTTAGCGGTGCGTTCAATGGTAGCCCGAATATCTGAACCCTTCTGCTCACACATCTCAATCCCTAAAGAATAGCGGTTTCCTGGCCCGTCAAAATCCGCATGCTCACCCTGCTCAGAAGTCGGCAAATGCTGAATTGCCATCCCCTGATCCACTGTGAAGTGCCAGATCAAATAGCCAATCCGATTTCCTCCACGTCGTTTGGTCGTTCGCAACGCACCTCGCTTCAATGCCAAGGAGTGCTGCTCAGCTCCTGCCGAATAGTTCTGCGTACTATGAATCGTAATGTATCGAGGATTCATGGAGCGAACCACCTTTCGACCATGCTTACCGCGCGGAACCATATCCACTTTTAAACGCACCTCCCGCATCAAAGCCGATGTGGAAATTTTATTTCCAGGAACTGAAGACGACCTTGAATAAATGACGGGACTACAGCCGGTTCCTGTAAGGCATAGCATTAACAAAACCGCGATACCTGTATTCCGAAACACAACTAGAAACTATCCGTTCCAAGTTTTTTTGTGAAGGTAAAACCTTAACGACGTGGCCGGCCTCGCATGATCAACCGCATAAGAAACAGCGGAAGTGCGCCAATAAACCATCCAGCGAACGCAATTTGAAGTCCTGGAAAAACGCGAGCTCGCCCTTTTTCAAATCCAGCCAACGCCTCAGCGACAACTTGATATTTGCTCACATAGAAAAACCGACGCGCTGACGGCATACCTGATGAGGCTCCCTCACGCCTAGCGACTTCTCCAAACTCGGTCTTCACCGGACCGGGACACAGCGACATCACCTCAACTCCATCACCTTTAAGCTCGATACGCAGCGCTTCGCTGAAACTACTCACATAAGCCTTGGTCGCAGCATAGACCGCGAAATCAGGAATCGCCAAGGTGCTAGCTAGGGAAGAAACATTCAAAATCCATCCTCTTCTCTGCTTCACCATGCCTGGAGAAAATAAATGAGTGAGATGAGTTAACGCATCGATATTTACACGTAGCATTTGATCAAGAACTCCCCACTGCGCTGTCACAAATTCACCATAATCTCCCAATCCCGCATTGTTAATCAGAAGATCCGGAATCAATCCCTGATCTTGGACTTTCTTTCCTAACAAAATACGAATTTCTGGATCCGATAAATCCGCCTCAACCACCATGACTTTTGTGTCTGGATGCGATTTCCGGATTTCATCCGCGGTGCTATCAAGTCGATCCAATCGACGTGCTACCAGAATAAACTGATCCACTCGCCCTAACAGCTGCTTCACAAATTCCTCACCCAAGCCCGATGATGCTCCCGTGATGAGAGCGCATTTGTATCGTCTTTCCATAAAGCTTAAACTTCCGCATTCACCTTCATGACCCGCAGTGGCAGACGCATCATCAACTCGCCGTCATAACCGATATCAATCGAGTAAATGCCGTCTTCATTGAAGCGAAGCCCTTGCAAATTCATCACCATGTTGCGCGTATTGAATGGAACATCGGATGGCATTTTTACATCAAACTCCGGCTCAATCGGCATGTTAGCCGGATCCAAGGCCTCTCCATCTTCATTGATGATCGTGATCGAAAGTTTGTGCCGACCCACATCTTCCTGAGTGAAGCAAAAACGCATCGCCAACGCACATGAAGGATGTACCACCGGTAAAGACCTCGCTGCCAAGGTGTCAAAAGTCCCCGAAACCACCAGCTTGCCGTTGTAGTCAGCCGCAAAATCACAAAGTGTCGCAATTTGAATATCCATATCGAAAAATATTTGAACGCCCATGTGTTGGGCACAGGTCATGTCTAAAGCACCCCACTCTTAGGTAAAGTCCAAACTCTAAACTGTCCGTCGTCCTCTGTGATCTTTGTATCTTTGCGGTTAAACCTATTTATTCCCGTTCATTCACGGTTACCCTCTTTGTTTTCTTTACCATTAACACCTAGCTTCGCTCGGCTGCCTCCCCCGATTTTGTCGGGGCTACCAATCCATAATTTCCAGATCTCCCCAGTTTCACAAAAAGGGGCAGCCTCACGGCCACCCCTTCTTTCAAAATCGATTCAACAACCAACTACTGTTGGATATCAATCGCTGCGTATTCGCCGTCCTTCCGTCTATAAACAATAGTCAAGCAATGGCGGCGTGCGCTTTTATAAAGCACGAACGGACGCTCCGAGAGCTCCAGCTCCATAATCGCATCTTCTTTGAACATGGTTTTCACCGCTACTTTATCTGGAAAAACAATAAACGGTTCTGGATCGTGTGCAGAATCCTCTGGATGATCCATCGCCTCTTCGTTGAAATGTCTCTCATCGAGATAACGAATCGATTCATTCCGATGCGGCCGATTTTTCTTCATCAAGCGAGTTTTTTGCTTACGCATCCGGCGAGCGATCTTCTCAATCGTCTCATCTAGCGCCGCATACATGTCGCGGGTTTCTGAATGAGCTTCAATCGTGATATGGTTGGTACAGAAAAGGATAATCTCAGCGATTTGGCGGTTTTTCTGAACATCTAGAATCACTTTTGCCTCAATGATTTTCGGGTAATCTAAATGTAAGCTTTCGATCTTCTTATGAGCGTAATCACGGAGGGAATCGGTCACTTCTTCATGCCTCACCGTTACAGTGACAGGCAAATTGACGTTTGCAGTTTGCATATTTCTTAATAGTTTAGGGTTAGATTAGAGCACAGAAAATCTCTATGCCCATCTATGAACTTGAAGCATGATCCGCAAAAACACCATGCAGAAATTACTCAAAACTCACTTTTTTGAGTAATTTCTCGGATTCCAGACGAATACGGCGTTTTACCTCATCTAGAAACTTACTATTGCCCTCCAAAGCATCCGCCACAGCACGGATCACCTCAAGGGTTGGCCTAGATACGTGATGCTCCATTCCTTCAACATCTCGGTAAATGGTCTCTTCTTTCAGGCCAAATAACCGGAGAAATCGGGTCAAAGTTTCATGCCTTTCCACAATCGCGCCGGCAATTCTTAAACCCTCTTCGGTAAGAACTGTGCCGCGGTATTTCTCATGCTTTACCAAGCCCTCACCATCCAGTTTCTGCAGCATGTTGGTGACGCTTGCTTGAGAAATCCCGAGCTTCCCTGAAATATCCACCGCCCGTGCGTAACCCTTCTCCTCGATCAAATGCAAAATTTGCTCCAGGTAGTCATCCATCGCTACCGAACCGCTGGTTCGCTTTGATTTGGGTTCTGTCATCGCTCACCATCCTTTCCAGCTGGCCTGCGAGTTTCAAGAACGGATCTCTGCGAATACACATCCTTGTTCGGAGCTTGAAACTCCGCCTTCAAACGCACCTGTAAGGACGAGATATCCACTAACTGATATCCTGTGAATGACCAATTTCCATCCATCCCGTCGTGCTCAATTCCAATCAACAGATGCGCTGCATCCTGCGTGATTTTCAAAGTTTTATCTTTTGGCTCAAAATAGAACGTTCTCAGACTACTGTTTACCGAACCCTGCTCGAGCAACTTCGGATCTAGATAATACACCTCACCCGTGAGCTCATCGGTAATCACTAAATCCGGATATCCACTGCGCTGCAAATCCCCCTCGCGAGTTTTTGGAAATTCACAAATCAAACCCTCTACCTCATCTAACAATTTCTGAAAACCATCCTCGAAAAATTTCGAACCTTCATTAATCCGACGCAAGCCCTTGATCGGAGAATCCTCCCGATTCATCTCCACCAACAATTCATCCGCTACTTTCGTGATCGCTACCCTCACGCGCTGTGCTGATTTCATCTCCTGAATCGAAATTACTTTTTTTCCAGATGTCGCCTCTACCACGACTGCGAAATCAAAACTCCGATCCGATAAATCTTCCTTCAAAAGCATTTTTACCAACTCCGCATCCGCCGATTTCTCAGCGCGCGCTTTTGCCTGAGTCTCCGCATTTTTAATCAACTTCTCCTGAATCTCCCATCTCGGCAAAGTCGGCTGTTTCGGTTCTCTGGTGACCACGAATGCAATCAACGCGATCCCCAAAATCCCGAAACCAATTTGAACGATTCTTTGCTGCATCACTTGTAAAAAAAAATCTAACTCATCGCTTGGCGTAAGCGATACCACGCTCCCGTGTTCGGCGCGACCAATGACCACAACGGCAAATCTTGAAGCCCGTATTTGTGAACCATCCATTCAAGCAAAACCAATGAAGCCACCGCATCGAATAAAGCGTCATGCCAATCTCTTTCTGGCACCAACTCCCGCACCCGATCCGCCACGCCTAGTTCTTCACACAATGCCCCGAGCGAATGCTTTTTCTGCTCCGGCATCGCCGCGCGCGATAACAACAAGGTATCAACCCACGGATCAAACGGATTACCGGGAAATTTCCGCAGAAATCGTTTTTCCGTGCCTTTGGCATGCGCCACAGGAACCGCATCATTACCTAACCGACCGTTCACCTCCGGCCACAGCGAAACCAAACTCGGGGCTCCAGCTAAATCTCCGACATCGATCCCGTGAATCTTCTTCGCATACCAATCCACTTCCCCTTCTCGCTCCAAGTAGGAAACATAAAAATCCCCATAACCTTTATCCAGGGACCAAGTCGCCATCCCGATCTGCACCGGCCAATCCTCTTTCCCCCGTTGCGCCCCCGCTCCCTCAAAATCTATCCCCGCAAACACCACATCCCGCACTTTTCTCTGATCCTTCACAGCCCCATCATTCCCAGCAGAAATAATTCCACAACTCCGATGTTTTAAATTTCAAACTTTAAACTCCAAACTACAAATCTCAAACCTCAATAAAAGCTGGAACATAAGGAATCCATCTGGCTCCCCTCCATCTGATCCCAACGGGATCAAAGATATTAGCCCGGGGTCGAGCACAACGACACCCCGGGTTGAACGCTCCTAGATCTCACTCGACCCTGAAAGGGTCGCAGAGCCGCTCGACCCTACCTTTCCTAATCTTTCTAACTTTTTGCTAGTATTGTTCATATGAACAATTTATGTAAAAGCCATGTCTTCCCCTCAAGGACAATCCCCCTCACAAGAAAACCCTTCCCCAGCTCGGCAACAGTTCATTCAACGGCTCGCCGAACTACCCATCAAAACTGCCGCACGGGATTATTACATTCGCTGGGCGGAATCATGGACCAAAGCACGCGGTCACTATTCCGCCCAACGCACCCAAGAATGGTTCGATGCTCTCGGGCGCTCCACTTCCGTTACCGATTGGCAACTCCGCCAAGCCATCGATGCCGCCCGCATCCTTGCCTGTGAAATCATGAAAATCGAATGGACCACCTCCTTCGATTGGCAGGCATTATCCGATCAAGCGAAATCCCTCGAACCCGAACACCGCACCCGCGCCCGCGAAACCATCTCCGTCCGTGCCGCACTCCCTCCTCCATGCGACCCCGCAACACTGCCGGACACCCAAGAGGAAGTTGCGCGGATCACCGATGCGCTTCGTCGCATCATCCGCCTCAAAAACATGGCCATGGCTACCGAAGAAACCTACGTCCACTGGAGCACCCGTTTCATCCGCTTCTGCCTAATCAAACTCAAAAATCCACCTCAAGCCGCTGCTCCCGCGGCCATCACCAACTACCTCGATTATCTGGCGCTCGAACGCCACGTCGCACCAGCCACACAAAAACAAGCTTTGAACGCCCTCGCATTCCTAACAAAAAATGTTCTGGGTCATTCCGAATTCACCCTCGAGCATATCACTCCCGCCAGAGGCCAACGCCGTCCTCCGGTAGTCATGACTCGCGGAGAAGTCCGCTCTCTCATCGCACATCTTGAGAATCCTTGGAAACTTGCAGCCCAACTCATGTACGGCTCAGGGCTGCGTGTCATGGAAACACTCCGTCTGCGTGTCAAAGACATCGATTTCGGACAAGGCACCATCACCATTCACGATGGTAAAGGTGGAAGGCATCGGCTGGTTCCTTTGCCTAAAGCACTTGAAAACCGTCTAACCGAACATCTAGCAGCAAACCGAAAAAAACATCTGCAAGACCTCGCTGTCGGCGCAGGTGATGTCCACATGCCAGAAGCACTTTTACGTAAATGGCCAAACGCCAGCAGGGAATGGCCTTGGCAATATCTTTTCCCCTCCGCCACTCTTTGCCCACACCCGCGAACCGGACGCGTGGCCCGTCACCATCTCCATGAAGTCTCTTTACAGAGACAATTCAAACAAGCGGTTCACAAGGCAAGTATACCAAAACGCGTTTCCTGCCACACCATGCGCCATTCCTTCGCGACCCATCTGCTCGAATCCGGAACCGATATCCGTACCGTCCAGTCGCTCATGGGACATTCCAGCGTCGAAACCACCATGATTTATCTTCACGTCATGAAACGCCCCGGCGCCGGTGCACCGAGCCCTCTCGATCTCGATTGATCTAACCCCAACTCAAATCCCCGCAAAATAACCTATAGAGTAAACTACTCGCACATAAAATCATCTTGCCCATCCTCCTTATGATGAATAGATATTCATTAAATGATCGGACAACCCAGAGCTACGCCTTTCCGAGTTGTATTTGCAGGTATTATACAACGTGTTGTATATGCAGGACAAATACAGCATGTTGTTCAATAACACTGTTCTGCAAGAAATGAAGATTCCGAACAACCCCCGAACTCCGTGTCGGATCTCCCCATTTCGTCCAATGCCAGTTCTTCGTGGGCGCACAATTTTTGCGAGCATCATTTCAGTTGGCGCTTTGTTGCTACTCGGCGTATTCGGTTGGCACTATTGCACTGCTCATACTGTTGACCCGGATCATCTCGCGAAGATGAAGGTTGGGATGGATTTGCCGACCGCCAGTAAGATTATTGGCCTTTCTCTCAGTCCTACGGCACGGCCGGACGGCACACACTTTAGTGGCATCAGGAAGCACGACAGGTGGTGCATGGTCGATTTGACCTTTGATTCTAGCCATCGGATCATCAGCATCTTCCACGACCACTAAAACGAAGAAGCAGAACAAGCCGAGACACAGCAACCCCTATCAGCCGCCCTGTTTACATGTTCTTCCGTAGTTTCAACATCAACCCCGCGTTCGACGCTCGCCCCCGCTGATAGGGTTGCGTGCTCTTTGACGTTATGGTAGAAAAAATAATGACTAATAAATCAGCGTTTATCCTAGGAATTTTCATTCTGATCAGCTCTCTGGTCATATCGTCTGCAATTTTATTTCGACCGGAAGCGGGCAAATATGTGCTGACAAACGAAGGGCAAAACAATCTTATCGTGACGGATACAACTTCTGGTAGGATTTGGTTCTTCAGTTCATCCGATGGAAAGTGGAGGGAGTCTTTGAAGCGTCCATGGATCGATGCTGAATAGAAAAAATCAAAGCCATAACAAGTAGTGGTAGGCAACGGCGGGCAAGTTCGCTGATTCGCTACGCTATGGATAGTCTACCTCGCCGATGCCTACACTCAAACGTTCGGCAACAATACAGTTATGAATACACCACCACTACCTACATCCCCTAAAAAATTTAATTTTCCTGTCTGGTCTGTTGCGTGCTGTGCGGCGGGTTTTTTATTTGTTGCAGTTATTGGGCTAGCGGAAGGATCGAATCTTTGGCCATTAGGCGCTGTCTTTGGTGGCCTTGTAGGTCTGATTATTGGCGCAATTTTTGGTGTTATATTAAAACTGATTAAAGCGCCCATGAAGTACGCCTGGT
>CAWUUP010000091.1:0-13742 GCA_963925255.1 uncultured Luteolibacter sp. | reverse complement strand
CATCAGTGATTCGGACTTCTGAAAGCACTTGAATCGCTTTGATCATGCCGAGTTCGAAATGAAGGCGTTTGTTTGTGCTCCATTTCATCCGACCATCGGTCTCTGCAAATACATCAATGGCTGCGAGGAGTCGCTCGGAGGCGTACTCATCCGTGTCTTCGAGGAGTTTGCTCCAGAGTTCATCGGGAATGCCTTCGCCATCGGATGATGGATCGAGCTTTGCAATCAGTAGACCGCGCAGACATCCAATGAGTTCGCCGAGAAGCTGCGAAAGTTCGCGGCCACATTCGGCTTCAGTTTGGATTAATTTGAGCGCTCCCGGAGTATCACGACTGAGTAGCTTAGAGGTCAACTCCGCAACTTTTTCACGAGAAGTGAAACCAAAGATATCCAATACATTCTCTTCAGTGATGGCTTCACCGCAGAACGCGACGAGTTGATCGAGCATCGACTGCGCATCGCGCATCCCTCCGTCGGCACCTTTTGCGATTGCCCATGCTGCTGTGGTATCCAGCTTGATTCCTTCCGCAGAAGCGATGTGCATCAAGTGATCCGCAATGGTTTGAGTTGGGATGGGGCGGAGATCAAAGCGTTGGCAACGCGATAAAATGGTAGGTAGAATTTTCTGTACCTCTGTGGTGGCGAAGATGAATTTCACATGATCTGGCGGCTCCTCTAGGGTTTTGAGAAGCGCGTTAAAGGCTGCGTTGGAAAGCATGTGGACCTCATCGATGTAGTAAATTTTAAACTGACCTCGGCTTGGTGCGTATTTGACCGAGTCTCTGAGATCACGGACTTGGTCGACCCCGTTGTTGGAGGCACCGTCGATTTCTAAAACATCTAGCGAGCGACCCTCGGCAATTTCTCTGCAGACATCTTCTTCGGGATCGAAGTTAACTTTAGGTCCGCCGGTACAGTTCAGGGCTTTCGCGAAAATCCTAGCCGTTGAGGTTTTACCTGTGCCGCGTGGCCCTACGAAGAGATACGCATGGGCGAGGCGATTTTGGTCGATCGCATTTCGAAGAGTGCGGACGACGTGGTCTTGTCCCAACACGTCATCAAACGTTTTGGGGCGATATTTCCTAGCAAAAACCTGATAGCTCAC
This sequence comes from uncultured Luteolibacter sp., assembly GCA_963925255.1. Classification (GTDB taxonomy): domain Bacteria; phylum Verrucomicrobiota; class Verrucomicrobiia; order Verrucomicrobiales; family Akkermansiaceae; genus Luteolibacter. The sequence continues at coordinate 12,637 of CAWUUP010000091.1, read as the reverse complement.
AGGGGGAGAATAATGGTCTCACAGCATTTGTCATGATCGCTTTTCAAGAAATCGGTTTTTCTCGGTAAATGGGGGATTTTGTGGGGAGACTGGGTTGATCGTGGCGGCGGATTGCATCCGCCCAGCCATGTTTCATATCAATGTTTTGGTATGGCGGATGCAATCCGCCGCCACGATCAATACGGAAACAAGATGCACACTGGGCTTGGAATCTCGACGGTGGATTGGGGTTCTCCGAGTAGGCCAGTTTCGGGATTTAGGCTTAGGACGGAGATCGTATTTGAATTTTGATGACCGCAGAGCAGCCATTTTCCAGAGGGATCGATAGTGAAATGGCGTGGGGTTTTGCCTCCGCAGGGGGCATGCTGAACGTAGGTGAGTTTGCCGGATATCGGATCACGCTTGTAAACGACGATGGAGTTGTGGCCGCGGTTCGAACCATAGACGAAATTTCCGTTCGGATGGACTTCGATTTCTGCGGTTGTGCTAACCTCTTTGAAATCTTCTGGCAGGGTAGCGAGAGTTTGAATCTCGGTGAGGCTTTCGGTTTTTACATCAAAACCAGCGACTGTTACCGTGTTGGTGAGTTCGTTGATAATGTAAGCGTGTTTTTCATCAGGAGAGAAATCCAAGTGACGTGGACCCGAACCTGGATGAGCTTTGAATGATTTTGGATCGCTGGGTGTAAGCTCGGATGTTTTCGGATCAAAACGATAGATCAGTGTTTCATCCGCGCCGAGATCGGGAGCGAGGAGTAGGTTGTCGGCTTGGTTGAAATAAACGCCGTGTGTATGAGCGGCAGTTTGACGAGCTTGGTTCGGGCCTGAGCCTTTGATTTTAAAGTTGGAAACCATTTTAACGATCTTGCCATCGGTATCCAAGGAGTAGGTCGACAGGGAGCCCTCGCTGTAATTTGCAACCGCGAGTGTGCTTCCAGATGCGTTTGCCGCAACGTGGCATGGGTTCGCCCCACTTGAGTCGGCATCATTGATGAAGGTGAGCGAATGATCTTTCCCTATACTGAACGCTCCGACCTTGTTGCTAAATCCTACGGTATATAGAACGGTTTTTTTGGGATGAAGCGCGATAAATCCTGGCTTCTCGAATTTTCCTGCCAAGGCGGGTTTGGTTAGGGTGCCTTTTTCGGAGTCGAACTTGGCCAGATAAATTCCATCCGCATTCGTGCCGATGTATACGGGTCTGGTTTCGGCGAAAACGGACAGCGAGCTGAGTGAGAGGAGTAGAAGGGTGCGTTTCATCGGATTTTTAAGATTCAAGTCACGGATGATCCACTATCCTGTCGGGGTTCCTGCCATTTTTTTAAACGTTGAAACCGAAGTATTGGTTCGCGTTGTTAAAGGAGATATCGGCGATGAGTTTGGAGAGGGTTTCGAAGTCATCGGGAAGTTCGCCTTTTTCAGCCTCGTCTCCAATGAGGTTGCAGAGGATACGACGGAAATATTCGTGGCGTGGGAAGGAGAGGAAGGAACGTGAATCGGTAAGCATACCGACGAAGCGAGATAGCAATCCAGTGGAAGAGAGTGCGTTGAGTTGCATTTCCATGCCTTCTTTTTGATCGAGAAACCACCAACCTGAGCCAAACTGGATTTTGCCTGGAATGATTCCGTCTTGGAAGACCCCTGTCATTGAAGCGAAGAGATAGTTATCGCGTGGGTTAAGGTTGTAGAGAATGGTTTTTGGGAGAGCTTCGCGGGATTCGAGCGCGTTTAAGAAAACGGCAAGGGCTTCGCCCTGCGGCACATCGCCTATGGTGTCGTATCCTGCATCGGCTCCGAGCTTGGCGGACATGCGCACATTGGTATTACGCACAGGATTAAGATGAAGTTGCTTAGTCCAACCGCGTGCGGCATCGAGTTGTCAGGAGAAGACGAGCAGGAAAAAGGAGAAACGTTCTTTATCCTCTGCGGAAACAGCTTTTCCGGCACGTGCGTGATTGAAAATCTTCGCAGCTTCGGTATCAGAACATGGCAGCGCTGGGCAACGGTCAAGTCCGTGATCTGAAAGTCTCGCTCCTGCTGCATGGAAATCATCATGACGTTTCTGCAAAGCACTCAATAGATCTGATAATTGGGTGATGGATGTATTAGAAACACTTTCCAAACGCGTTATCCATGGGTTGAGGAGATCAGGGCGGTCCACTTGAAATGCCTTATCCGGACGGAACGTCGGAACGACTTTTGTGCTGAATCCCGATGCCGTGATTTTTAAATGGTCATCAATGGGATCAGCGGGATCGTCGGTAGTACCTACGACGCGAACATCGAATTTTTTCAGTAAACCACGCGCGGAGAATTCTTTCTCGGAAAGTTTAGCGTTAGTCTTCTCCCATATTTCATCCGCGGTTTTGGGAGAGAGGAGTGTGTTAATTCCAAAATAGCGCTGGAGTTCCATGTGCACCCAATGATGCATGGGATTGCGGAGGGTGTAGGGGACAGTCTCGGCAAAGGCTTGAAATTTATCTCGGGGGCTAGCGTTGCCGGTAATGCGTTCCTCATTGATGCCGTTGGCTCGAAGTAAGCGCCACTTGTAATGATCGCTACCTAGCCACATGTCGGCAATGTTTTCCCAGCGCTGATCATTGGCAATTTCAGAAGGGGAGAGATGGTTGTGATAATCAATGATAGGTTGATCGGCTGCAACTTCGTGAAACAAGCGGCGTGCGGTATCGTTGTGGAGTAGGAACTGATCGTCGAGGTAAGGCATGACGTAGGGATTCCAATCGAAATGCAGGTGGAGGGAAAGGCAGAAAAGCGGCTGAGACGGGGAACTTACCCAGAGTGACCTATTGCCAAATCTGAGAAGATAAAATCGATCTACAAGACGTCGATAGAAATCCTTTCATTACAGGTCTATCCTTCTGAAATTAAGTGTGAAGACTCAGTAGGACAAGATACGATTAGAGGTTTGAATTCTTATCGCGAAATTTTCAAAGTCTGACCTATGCGAATAACTGTGCTTCTGAGGCCGTTTGCTTTCTGGATTTTAGAAACGGTTGTTCTATAGCGTTTTGCTAGAACAGATAGAGTGTCGCCACGTTTCACTTTGTAGCGGATGACGGATTGCTGTGGTTTTACCGAGGTCGTAGAGGTGTGAGTGATTGCTCGAGGCGAAGACGTTTCGACGAGCGAAATAATCGGAGCTGTGGAATGGTTCGCTGCGATTGCCGTATTAGGTCTAGAGTGAGAGCCTGGAGCGGGCGGGCGATACCATTTATCTGGTTGATCCACCCACTCTTCGATATAGTTTCCGCGGCTATCGTAAGGGCCGGTTACGGTTTGGGTCGGTGGCGCGCTTTTGTATCCGCATTGTGTGAGGAGTGGTATCGCGAGCAAGGTAAACAGTTTTCGTGGAAAGAAAAACATCTGTGATCAATGTGAGGGAAATATTACGGATATGCAAAACATTGTTCTAAAAATCCTCTAGATTTCCGATAATCTAAGAAAACAAGTAAGTGACAATTTCGGACTGAGGTGTGTATCAAGTGCCTCCGATGTCCCTGATTCATGAATGCCGACAAACCCTGAAACTGGCTTTTCCGCTGGTGATTGGCCAAGTCAGTCAGATGTTGCTAGGGGTTGCTGATACCGTAATGATTGGAAAACTGGGCGTTACGGAGTTGGCCGTGCTGACGTTTGCTAACGCTTTGTTTTACGTGCCTTTCGTTTTCGGAATCGGGGTTTTAACGGCGATTTCGGTATTCACCTCCAACGCTCACGGAGCGAACGATGCGCATGCCGGTCGCGCGAGTTGTAGGCTGGGAGTTTATATTTCGGCTGTGCTTGGACTGCTTCTTTTTGCTCTGATGTGGGTGTTTTCTCTAAATCTCGAAATCTTTGGTCAGCCGAAAGAAGTGGAGCAGAATACCGGAATGTTTTTCCAAATCATCATGGCATCGATGGTGCCGGCGTTGATCTCACTTGCTTTGAAAAATCATGCGGATTCGCTGGGTAGGCCATGGCCGCCGTTTTGGATTTTTCTTTTGGGTGTAGCGCTCAACGTTTTTTTGAACTGGGTGATGATCTATGGAAATCTGGGCTGTCCTGCATGGGGGTTGGAAGGCGCGGCAATTGCAACGCTGATCTCTCGGATAGCGATTCTAGTCGCCATGTTTGTATGGTTATATCATGCCAAAGGACTACGTGAATGGGTGCCTTATCATTGGTTCCGAATGCCTGCAAAAGCAGAGACGCGGAGGTTTTTAGGCATCGGTTTCCCAGCGAGCTTACAAATGATCTGCGAAGTTTCTGCTTTCTCTGCTGCGGGTTTATTGATGGGAAAATTCGGTGCAACTGCGATGGCAGCGCATCAGGTTGCGCTGATGTGTGCAGCAACGGCATTCATGGTTCCGTTAGGTTTGTCCATGGCGTTAAGTGTGAGGATAGGTTCAGCGAATGGCGCAGGACAGGTGGAACGCTTGCGGAAAATCGTAGTTTCAGGCTGGTGGCTGGGCGCGACTTGGGCGCTTATTGGCGCTTCGATTTTTTTCTTTTTTGGGAAGTGGTTGGCATCGCTCTATATCGATGAACTGCCGGTGATTGAGCTTGCTGCGTCGATCATGGTCGTGGTAGGAGTGTTCCAGTTGTTCGATAGTTTACAGATCTGTTCTGTAGCGATGTTGCGTGGGCTTCATGATGCTCGGATTCCAGCTGTTATGGGTTTCGTCGCGTATTGGGTGATCGGTATTCCAATCGGAGTCTTACTATCGATTCATCTGGTTTACGGAGCCGTTGGTGTCTGGTGCGGACTGGCTACTGGGTTGATGGTCGCGTGTGGGTTGGTAGTTCCGAGATTGTGGAAGTTGACGAGGGTTTGAATATTTGTAGGGCGCTCTCGCCGCAGAGCATCGCGTGTAGCGAATCGTTTTCGTTTCCCATTATAACTCCAATTTCTTTCTCATTCTATGCTGCGCTCTCGGCGAAAGCGCCCTAACTTGGATAAATGGATTTTTTTCCACTGAGCTTAGTCGTGATCCAGATGATGAGTGCAAGTGGGGCGAAAATTTTCCAGCCCAGTAATTCCATGCCCATGATCCAAGATGCGTAAGGAGTTTTTGTGGTTCCTGCGAAGAATGCGATCATGGCGATGCCAGCGAATAAGGTGACTGGCGCACCAAGATGCCATGCAATTGAGTTTCCAAGAGCGGCGCCAATAAAGAAGAGTGGAGTAACCTCACCCCCTTTAAAGCCTGCGCTGAGTGTGACGATCGTGAAGGCTAGTTTCCATAACCATGCGTTGGCAGGTGCATGGAGATCAGATGAGAGAAATCTGATTAGAGTGAGTGAAGATTTATTTTCTGCGATGACTCCAAGGCCGAGATAGTCGGTAGTTCCTGCCAAAAGAAATAAACCTATGATAAGAATACCGCCTATGGCCCCACGCAGGGCTTCGTGCGGAAACCATTGATGAAATTTTCGTGCTGTGAAATAGAATGCCGAAATAAAGAGCCTTCCGGCGAGTGCTAATATGCCAGCAAGCGCGATGACTTTCCAAAGTAATGAAAAAGTGTTAGATGGAAACTGAATTGTTGGGTAAAGTATGTGGGTGGTGCCCCATGATAGGCAAATGTAATGAGCGGCGAGTGCGGCGAATAAACATGGTAATAAGTTTAGGCTTAAGATTCTGTGGCGAGTGAATTCTAAGGCAAATATCGCACCGGCGAGAGGAGTTCCAAACACAGCGCCGAACCCAGCCGCGATACCACTATAGACTAGGAGATGTTGTGCATCGCGTGTGGAGGCGACGAAACGTGCGAAGCTCGCAGCGATGCCTGCACCCATTTGCACAGCAGTGCCTTCACGACCCGCGGATCCGCCAAATGCATGTGTTGCGAGCGTAGAAATGAGAATGCTAGGAGCGAGACGAGAGGGGATTCTCGATGTGTCGTTTTGAAAATTATTAAGAATCAGCGCGTTTGCTGAATGAACCGTTTTTCCATGAAAGCGGTAATAAAACCCCATTGCACAACCCACTAATGGCAGTAGCCAGAGCATCCATGGGTTTTCGAAACGGTTTCGGGTAACAACATCAAGCGACCATAAAAAAAACGCAGCAGAAGAACCGATGATAGCAGCGACTACCAGAAGAACGACTAACCATTTGAAGCTTTTGGAGATCTTCATGGGCTAATGGGTTAGGATCAAGCGACCAGATGCTTATAGTTCGCATTAAGAAAGCAACGATTTACCAGTCATCTGTGAAGGCTTCTCGACAATAAGCATTTCAAGAAGTGTAGGCGCAACATCGGCAAGGATTCCGTCGCGTATTTTTGTGGAAGCGGCGTCATCGGCGACGTAGATGATCTCGACGAGGTTTGTGGTATGCGCGGTGTTTGGCGAGCCGTCAGGATTACGCATGTATTCGCAGTTGCCGTGATCGGCGGTGATGAGAAGTTTTCCACCAAGGCGCAGCGTTTGCTCAACGATGGCTTTGACTGATACGTCAATTTTTTCGACTGCTTTCTTCGCTGCTTCTACGACACCCGTGTGGCCGACCATATCAGGGTTTGCAAAGTTGAGGATGACGAGATCGAAATCTTTCAAGTTATCGACCACCGTTTGCGTTACTTCATCGGCTGACATCTGTGGTTTCAGATCGTAGGTCGCGACATCTTTTGGTGAGGGAATAATGAAGCGCTGCTCACCTGGATTTTCGATTTCCACACCACCGTTGAAGAAATAGGTAACGTGCGGGTATTTCTCGGTCTCCGCGATGCGCATCTGTTTCATACCAACGGCAGCAACGGTTTCACCGAGGGTCATGTCGAGGGTTTGTGGCGCGAAGATTGCATCACAAGGGAAAGTCTCGTCATAAACAGTAAGCGTAACGAAGTAAACTTTCGGGACCGCGCCGCGATCGAAGCCATCGAATTCAGATCTGAGAAAAGCTTGGCAAAGTTCTCGTGCGCGGTCGGCGCGGAAGTTGAACCATAAAACTACATCACCATCGCGAACGCGTTGGGTGTCGGCTTCAGTGAAAACCATGGCAGGCATGAATTCATCGGTTTTGTTTTGGGTTGCGTAAACTTCAGAGATCGCTTCGGATGCGAGGATATCTTTTTTCGTTCCGATGCCATGCACGATGGCATCCCATGCGAGTTTAACGCGATCCCATCGCTTGTCGCGATCCATGGCAAAATAACGTCCCACGACTGTAACGATTTTTGCTCCGAATTTTGCAGTTTCGTCTTCGACTTTTGAGACAAAACCCGCACCACCAGTGGGTGAGGTATCGCGGCCGTCAGTGATCGCGTGGATAAAGATATCTTTCACTCCTGCCTCGGATGCGATTCGGGTCATGGCGATGAGTTGATCCTGGTGAGAATGAACTCCGCCATCGGAAACTAAGCCGATGAAATGGAGTCGGCCAGACCTGGCTTTTTCGAGGGCTTTTTTGAAAACTTCGTTTTGGGCGAGCGTGCCCTCGGCGATGGCTTTGTTGATACGTGTAAAATCTTGATAAACGATGCGGCCCGCACCGAGATTGAGGTGGCCTACTTCTGAATTGCCCATTTGTCCTTCGGGGAGGCCGACATCTAAGCCGGATGCGGAAAGAAAGCTGTGTGGGTATTGGGAAAGAACTTCGTCGGTGAAGGGAGTATTCGCGAGAATGACAGCGTTACCGTCTTTGACTGCGGTTTTCTTGCCGCCTGGGTTGGTTCCCCACCCGTCACGAATGATTAAAACTACTGGTTTCTTGCCCATGCCGTTGGGCTGTAACGGCTAACTGACCGATGAGCAAGGCGGAAGACTCAAGACAGAAGACTTTGAGACGGAAGAGATAAGAATGGATGGGGGTGAGGGCTGAGGGGGAGTCAAAGGGAAATTCGTGGGTTATCTTTTGATAACATTCAAATTACCTCACACATCCGTTTTATCCTCTCCCCGTTTAGAAAAAAGCCTGAATGGATGTAATGCCCTAAACCTACCCTCACTCCCCAGAAGACATCGGAAAATTAGTGATTTGCTCTAATTTAATATTATAGAGCTTCGCTATTTCTGGGGCGTCTGAGGCGTGGTAGATCTCTTGGTAATAGATTTCCTTAATTCCGTAAGCGCAGAGGGTTTGCATGCAGGCGGTGCATGGCATGGTGGTGGTTGCGACGATTTTGGCCTCGCCGCGTTTGAACAGGGAGCAGAGGTTGATCTCTGCATGCAGCATGAATTTTTGGCGAGCCTCGCGATCGATCCAAAAATCTGTCGGCGCGTTGAAGCCTGGGGCTAGACCGTTGTAAGCGGTTGCGATAACGCGATTATCGTGATCAAGAGCAGCAGCCCCGACTTTTCGGTAGGGATCCTCGGAACGGAGGCTGGCGACATGGGCGAGGGCCATGGCGTATTGGGGAATGCTGAGGCGTTCTTCTGACACGCAGGGAGTTTTGGTTTTCGATGGCGAAACATCAAGAGTGAAACGATTTCCGATACGGTTAAAAATCGAGTAGCCGCGAATGACTCGAGTGACATGAAAGTGAAGAAATTGAAAGATGAGAAAAACAAGGAGAGCCTGCATTCCGCTGCCCTATGATTAAATATAAAGAGGGCAGCGGAATGCAGGCCCTCCTTGGGTTTTTGATTTGAAAGAGTGGAGAGGTGGCTTATCAAACAGGCGTGACGGGAAATGCAAGAGGGGTTTTGGCGGGGGTTGTAGCTTTTGGATTGTGGGGAATTCTGCCGATTTATTGGAAGTATTTGGAGGCGGTTCCTGCAATGAGTATTGTGGCCCAAAGAACCTGTTGGACCTGCTTGATGCTGTGGCCGTTACTTTGGTTTAGAAAAGTAGGCATTCATACGAATCTGCGCACGCTTTCGTGGCATATGCTTTCAGGAATATTGATCGGAGGAAACTGGGTTCTGTATGTATGGGCCACGATCAACGATCGGATGATCGAGGGAGCGTTGGGATACTACATCAATCCGTTTTTCAATATGTTGTTCGGGGCTTTGTGGTTTGGTGAAAAGCAGAACCGCTTGCAAATGGTAGCGATTATCACGGCATTCTCTGGGGTGATGTTGCAGATCCCTGGGGTGGGGCATTTTCCGTGGGTAGCTCTATCGTTGGGTTTAAGCTTTTCTTTATATGGAGTTGTTAGAAAGCGATCTTCGCTAGGTGCACTGGATGGTTTAACTGTGGAAACCAGTCTGTTAGTGCCAGTGGCTTTGGGTTGGTTGATATGGCAATATGATAGCGTGCCGGCGGCATTTGGTGGGAACTGGGTCAATGGATTGTTATTGGTGGGAAGCGGAGTGGTCACAGCAATTCCTCTCTTAATGTTTGGATTCGCCAGCCGGAACATCCGCCTGAGCACTCTCGGGATGCTCCAATTTATCGGGCCGACGATGCAGTTTTTCATCGGATGGAGAATCTATGGTGAACCCATGACGAGTATCCGGCTCATGTCTTTCGGTTTGATCTGGATCGCAATCGCACTTTACGCGGCTAACGCGTTAAGGAAAAAACCAGTTTTCCAATCTTAGATATCATCCAACGTCGCTTGACCCCGCAGTTTTGACTCGGCGTCGTCTGCTTCTCGATTAGGCATGGTAAGGCCCTTTTTGAGTTCACGTTTGGCGTCCTCATCTTTTCCCATCATGGCTAGGGTGCGACCGTATTCAATCTGGTGAATGAGACGCTTGGGGTTCATTTTACGGGCTTTATCAAAATGATCGAGAGCCTCCACATAAGATCCTTTAGGAATACCTCCGTAGATAACTTTTGCGATTAGGCGGGTTGTCCCACCGATGCCTGCAATTTCTTGGTTCCAACGACCGAGCATGTGGTGAGCGTAATCGGATTTCGGATTGAGTTTGAGAGCTTGTTCTGCTGCGGTTTTGATTTCTCGGGAGACTTCTAGTTTTTCCCGATTTCCCGAGAACTCGGTATTCTTGCCTAGAGAGAGGGCCAGTGCGAGATGGGCATCGGATAATTTCGGGGCGACGGCTACCGCTTTACGGGAGAATTCGAGTGATTTTTGAGCGGCTTCTTTACGGGCTTTTCCTTTGAGGCTGGTCATGAGGTCGCCGTATTGTTTGGCGATTTTTATAAGAACAGCGGCTTGGTCGGGCGTTAACGCATCGGCTTTTTGATAGGCTTCTAAGGCTTCTTGCGTCTTGCGACCGGCATCTAAGTCGTTGCCTTTCGTGATCCAACTGGCTGCAGATTCAGCAAAACAGGCAGATATGGTCAGAGTATTTAGCAGAATGATTTGTAAAACTTTCATGTCACATTATAACATAAATTCTATGGCGCAGGGTCGATTTCGAGAATTTATAAATGATTTTGCGGTGAATTTTCAGTTTTCCATCTGTGGATGTGTAGGCATGATGTCGTCCACATGACATCGGATTTCTTGGTGGTTGGAGCGGGTATCGCGGGTTTGTCTTTTGCTTTGCGGGCTGCAAAGTATGGAAAAGTGGTGGTTTTAACGAAGGGTAAGGCTGAGGAATCGAATACGGCATGGGCTCAAGGTGGGATCGCATCGGTATTGCCGCAGGGGATGTGTGATGCGGGAGATACGGTTGAAAAGCATGTGGCGGATACTTTGGATGCGGGTGCAGGTTTGTGTGATGAGGCAGTGGTGCGTCGAATTATTGGTGATGGAGCTGAAACTATCGAGGATTTGTTATCTTACGGAGTGGAGTTCGATCAGCAGGATGAAAAGTTTTCCTTAGGCAAAGAAGGCGGGCATAGTCATCGGCGGATCTTGCATGCGCGTGACACTACGGGGCGAGAGGTAGCTCGAGCGATGTTGGATGCGGCACGGAATGAACCGAATATCACGCTTTTAGAGAATCATTTCGTCATCGATCTGATCACTTCTGTGCGTTTGGACATCGTTTCTAGTGACAGAGTTTTAGGCGCATATGTGCTGAATCGGGATAGTGGTGAGGTTACGGTATTTCGCTCAGATCGGGTGATTTTAGCAGCGGGTGGATGTGGGAAAGTATACCTTTATACGACTAATCCGGACTCGGCGACAGGTGACGGTGTTGCGCTTGCTTGGCGCGCCGGAGCGACGATGGCCAATATGGAGTTTATTCAGTTTCACCCAACGTGTTTTTACAACCCAGCTGCTACAGGACCTGAAGCGAGATCGTTTTTGGTGAGTGAGGCGGTACGCGGTGAAGGTGGAATTTTACGCAATGCGAAGGGTGAGGATTTTACGAAAAAAGTGGACCCTAGGGGTTCGTTGGCACCGCGTGATATTGTGGCGCGAGCGATTGACCAAGAGATCAAAAAGACAGGTGCAGCATGTGTTTATCTGGATGTCACGCACAAGCCGAAAGGCTTCATGAAAGAGCATTTCCCCTACATTTATCAGACACTGATGAAGTTTGGCGTGGATTGTGAGATGACGCCAATTCCAGTGGTGCCAGCTGCGCATTACATGTGCGGCGGAGTAAAAACGGATGTAAGCGGTAAGACGACGGTGCGTGGGCTTTTTGCGATCGGAGAGGTGGGCTATACAGGCTTGCATGGAGCGAATCGTTTGGCATCGAACTCATTGTTAGAAGGTAATGTAGTGGCGCGCTTGGCGCTGGAGGAGATGATGCGTCTCTATCCTCCAGATAAGCAAGTGATCGATCCTCCGGCGATTCCGGAATGGCATCATGGAGATGTAGCGGAACCTGATGAATTGGTAGTAATTTATCACAACTGGGATGAAATCCGCCGCCTGATGTGGGACTATGTTTCCATCGTTAGAACGGATAATAGACTTCGTCGTGCTGCGGCTCGTTTGAGAAATTTGAAGAAAGAAGTCCGCGAGTTTTATTGGGGACATCGAGTGAATGCAGATATTCTTGAATTGAGAAATCTGGTCGCTGTTGCAGGGTTAATTGTGGAGTGCGCGCTACGACGCAGAGAATCTCGCGGCCTACATTTCACGATGGATTATCCGGAAACGGATGAACATTTTCTAAAACCTACAACACTGAGGAAGTTTTAAGATTTCGAATTTCTTGAAATCGAGCTGAGTAAGCCAAGGGCTGCGGTTAGAGAGGAAAGGGAAGCGGTTTCGTTGGCTGTGTGATAGCCAGTTGTTGGGATTTGGAGAGTGGTTCCGCTTATTTGCCCATCGCTAGCTGAGATTAATCTGCCGAGTTCGGTTCTTCCAAGTGAGAGTGGTTTTTCACGGTCGAGATTTCGCTTCTGAATCCATTCATCTTTGAAGGAATAAGAAATTCCCAAAGCATCGCATCGATTGACAATCTCATTAGTGAAATCCGAGTCGAACATCGAGGTCGCGTCTTGATTTCTCAGAGTCAGATCTTGTTCTTCAGCTTCTTCTTGGGTTGGATACGGACTGGTATCGAGAACTAACAAACGCTTGGTGCAGAGAGATTCGCGCTGAAACCATGCAAGGATGTAGCGCCAGCTTTTTCCCGCTTCTTCTTGGGCTGTGAAAAATGCAGTGCCCTGATAGCCGAGGCGATAGAGATAAATAATGAGCGCGACGCTAACCACATTATCGAGTTGTGCGGATATGTGGCGATCTGTGACTTTTAAGCGATCAAGGAAAGCGACCGGAGTGCCGGGCTCTAGATAATCTAAGCCTTCAACTTCAAAGATGAGGTTGGATCGTTTTGGGCAAAGGTAGCCCGAAGAAATCGTGCCTTGGCCG
>CAWUUP010000090.1:0-4736 GCA_963925255.1 uncultured Luteolibacter sp. | reverse complement strand
CTTGTCAGCGTGCTGCCGATTTGGAAGACAAACACCGAATTGGCATTGCCAAGTGTGTTGTCGAGCGTGAGATTTCCAGTCAATCCCACGGATGTATTGAAATGATAGACGCCTGCGGTGAGGCTCATTCCGCCTAGATCTGATCCTGTTTTATTGTTGGCGGGAATATAAGCCATGCCAGCTAGCGTGTTGTATGCTGTCAGTGCATTTTTTTGCGCGAGCATCGCTGAGCCGTCATTGTAATGAACGGTTCCGTTGACGATCCCTAGGCCTGCGGGTGTGGAGAAGGTAAAGCCGGTGATGGTGGTCAGCGGGCTGAGACCGACATCGCCGTTGATAACGCTCAGTCCCGAATTGGTGACTCCAGCGTAACTCAAGACCGAGTAATTATTTGCCTCGCCTAATGGCACGGCTTGTCCATGGGAAGAGATTACCAATGACACCCATATAAAACTTACACCCATTAGCATGTAAGACTTTTTGGCGATGCTGTGGTATCCGGATTCGGCTGCGCCACTCGCTAGCCCGATTGGATTTTTTGCGGGTTGAAAAATCCGTCTGTAATTTCGTAGTTTCATAGTGGTCATAGTGGTTTGGTTATTTCTATCTGCTGCTCTTTTAGTTCGGGATATGACAGCAGGACTTCGTCACACGCAGACCCAGAGACTGGAGTGATATGAGTTCTATTGCTATGGGGTGAAACCCGTAAAGGTTCTGATCTGAGTCTCTCATGGAACATTGGGAATGTTCTCTATATCCTAACAGAATCATGACATCATTTTCCCCAATTGATTTCGATCAATGGCTAGTGATTGAGGCTCCTCATTCCCAGTTGAGTCACTGGAAAATCCGAATAGAGGAGCTAACTTTTGACAACCGATTTATCTGCGATCTGGAAGGGTCGTCCGCTCAGCAACTTGAGAATTTTGGTGCGGTAGGCAGCCTGAGAGCATAGGTGATGGTGACGTTGTCATCATGTGCATCCCATTCGCTGAGTTGGACTTGGACGAATCACGCGCCTTTTTCCACTAAGCGAAGATCGCTTTCAACGCCTCGACCACGCCGTGGCCGTGGGCGGCTTTTGCAATGTAGCCATTTCTGGATTCGATAACCTTGCGGATCGCCTCGACCGCGTTTGATGGGCAAGCGGCCTTGCCAGAATATTCTGCGGAAAGCATTTCGGCATCGTTGTGGCTGTCGCCCATCGCGAACACCTGCTCGAGATCTAAGTCATACATGCGCGCGATCTCGGATAGCGCACTGCCCTTCTGGTAATTTTTATGACCGAAGCGGAGATAAATGGAATTCCGCTGCCATGCTAGGTCCGGCACTTCGTTCACTAGCGGAGTGATGTGTTCCACAATCCATTCCATTTCCTCTTCCGTGCGCGAGATCAGTCCTGCGGGCTCCCCCTCAAACTCGATGTATTGAGCGCCTGTGTGTTCTTCGATTTCTTTACGGATGTGCGTGAGTGTCTTGCGCGCGCTTTTGAAGAGCTTGTGAATGTCTTTTTCACATTGGGTGTTCCATTTTTGATATGGCTGAAATCGACCAAACGTATTCGGGAAAAAAATCTCTCGCTCACGAGCGATCACCCAATCCGGGAGAAAGGGAAATGAACTTTCAAGTAAGCCCTCAAGCACCTGGGGCATGGAACGCCCGGTGTTGATTCCCCAGACAGCGCTCCGCGTTTCGCGAAGGTTTTTTATCGTCTCAAAAAAAACAACCGGCACAGGATGGGGTTCTGCGGGGTAATGAAGCGTCCCATCAAAATCAAACGACAACAGCAAATCAGGTTTCGGGCAGGCATCCAAGGTTCTCACAGGCATAGGCTACAGCATACTAACCACTGAGCAAGCCAAGCGTTTTAGGTACGGTTCTCTCCCCGAGAGAACCGCATGAAATGAAAAAGAATATGAAGGGCAAGTGATGACTCAATAGCCTTATCGCTTCGCGACGGCGGCCTACGGCCCCCGACATATCGAGGTAAACGAGGCTGCCATACCTTCGACGTAAGATACCAGATCACTTTAATACGTCACAACGTTTCGCCCAAGTTTGCCATAGCTCTTTGAGCTGAATCGTTTTTTCAGGCTCCTTGGAAGAGAGATCATTCAACTCAGTTGGGTCGTCTTTGAGGTTATAAAGATGCCATGTTTTTCTATCAGAACTCACCGCCTTCCAATCTCCGCGACGCACGGCTTTTCTTCCGTAGTGCTCCCAAAATAAATCGCGCTCTTTAGCAGCAGAATCCGATTTGAAATACGGCACTAGGCTAACGCCTTCATACGGCTTGATGTCTTTGCCATCGACCTGTTTCGGGTATTCCGCACCGGAGACTTCGAGTAGAGTCGGCATGATATCGATCACGTGTCCTAGCGATTGGCGTTTCTCTCCCTTGCTAGAAATACCTGCCGGCCAATGCGCAATGAACGGGGTCGCGGTTCCGCCTTCGTTTGTATACTGCTTGAATTTGCGGAATGGCGTATCGGAGACATTCGCCCATTCAAGGCCGACGCTTGCATATGAAAGCCCGGTTCCGATCGGCGCATTTTTTTTGCCTTGGCTAAATCCGCCGGGTCCACCTTCAGCGGAGCAGCCGTTATCGGACATGAAAAGAATCAGGGTGTTATCAAACTGCCCGGTCTCTTTAAGCTTCGCTACTAGCTTGCCGATATTTTGATCAATGCAATCCACCTGCGCCGCGTAGATCTCCATGCGGTGAGCTAGATCTTTCTGCTTTGCCTCAGGTATTTTATCCCATGCTTTGGCTTCAGGATCGCGTGGGCTCAATACCGTGTTATCCGAGATCACTCCGAGCTGCTTTTGTTTAGCGAAGCGCTTATCTCTAACCACATCCCAACCTTCATCATATCGTCCTTTGTATTTTTCGATGTCCTTTGGCTTTGCTTGAAGCGGCCAGTGCGGAGCGATGTGTGCGAGATAGAGAAAGAACGGCTTCTTTTTTTCTTTCGCCGCCTCATCGATGAAATCCATGGATCGATCTGTAAAATCATCGGTGACGTAGAGATCATCCGGTGCTTCGATGGGGTTGCCATCTTTGTAAAAAACGCGCTCGGGCTTTAACTGAAGGGTTTCTTTGAAATAAACACCACCGCCATGCAGAACGCCCCAATAACGATCAAATCCACGATCCAAAGGCTTCATGCCTACCTCATCACCGACATGCCATTTGCCTGCCATTAAGGTCGTGTAGCCAGCGGGCTTGATCGCTTCAGCCAGTGTCACGCAATTGCGATTTAAGTGCCCCAGATATCCGGGCTTGTCTGATTTTTCCATCATCGCGCCGACGCCAGCTTGATGAGAATACAAGCCTGTTAGCAAAGCGGCACGGGTGGGACAACAACGGGAGGTATTGTAAAAATTAGTGAACCGTAAGCCATCGGCAGCGAGCTTGTCTAAGTTCGGCGTCTCAATTTCTGAACCGTAGCAACCTAGATCCGAAAAGCCCATATCATCGACGAGGATGACGATGATGTTTGGCTTCTCAACTATCAAGTAGACATTCGCTACGTCCTCAAATGCAGGTAAATGGAATTTTCCTTCAACTTCATACTCTTTGATGACGATCTTCACCTCGTAGTCAGCAAAATCTTTATTATCCAATTCCTGACTCAATTTACCGATGAGTTTGCGTTCGCTGATCGAGCAACTTTCATCAGGCAATTTGGAAATAAGGATAGGCTCCGGAACATCAGGAAATAGCCCATCGGAATGCTGATTGTTGATCCAGTTGCTGATTCCCTCTGCGGTAACGGCAGTCGCAAACAGATACACGGATCCTGATGCTATAAGTTTAGCATCTTTATGTTTGATATTTAAGACTAAGACCGCCTGTTGGTCAGCCAGGGTGTAGAATACCATGGTATCGCGAATCCCTATCATCGAGTGGCGGATTTGTTCTTTTTTCGCTGCCTTAAATACGAGTTCACGCTCTGCGGCGGCGGGATCAGCTACTGCATTCAGGGTGTAGAACGCCATGAGAAGAATGAGGAGATATTTAAAGTTCATGATATTCGATTTTTATGAATTTTCTGCTACCGCGGATTATCCGTCAAAGGCTTATTAACTCTAGTTATATAACGACGGAGTCGGGATTGACAGAAATGCTTCTTAAAACACTAATCATATTTGTATGAAAATCCACCGTGCGCTTTTATTCACTCTCGGGCTTATTATGGTTTCCTGCTGCGCTGACGCTGAGATCACCCGTGGACCTTACCTACAGCTGACTCGTGAAGATGGAGTCACCATTGTTTGGCGCACTGACAAAGCGCTCATAAATCCCAAAGTCGCATATCAAAAAGAGGGAGCCAAAGAATCGAGTCTATGTGAGGAGACTGCGATTTTAAGTCGTAGTTTGACCAGCCAAGGCAAGATCAGCAAAGCGCCTGATGGAACAAATCAATACGAGGCAACCATCAGTAAATTAGAGCCGGACACAACTTATCATTATGTGGTTTTAGACGGCACTGACAAACTTTCCAAAAGCGACGCGGATCATTATTTCATCACCCATCCTTCAGCGGGAAAAGCGACCCCAACTCGCATATGGGTGGTCGGAGACTCGGGCACGGGTGAATACCATCAGCTTCTCGTTCACCGCGCGATGCAGACTTACACCAAGGAAACAAAACGCCCAATCAACTTTTATCTGCATGTGGGAGACATGGCTTACGGTCAGGGAACTGATGATCAATTTCAGAAAAAGTTTT
>CAWUUP010000089.1:0-10437 GCA_963925255.1 uncultured Luteolibacter sp. | reverse complement strand
CAAATGGAAACTCTCCCATCCGGAGCCACCGCATGGGCTCTTGATAAAGTAAAATCCGAACCACAAGTCGCTGCAATCATTGAACAATTGTTAGATAAAACTCTCATTGTTCCAGACCTAAGAACTGCACTCAAACTTCGCCCCGATTATTCCACTCTCACCTTCGTTACCCTCGCTGGCGAAATGCTTTCTCCAGAAGGAACGATCCAAGGTGGTGCAACTTCTGAAAATTCCACCTCGCTATTAGAGCGCCAAAACGAAGTTCGCTCACTCGAAAAAGAAGTCTCTGAACTCCGTAGAGCCGATGAAGAAGCACGCAAACGTGTCACCACTCTTGAAGCCGCACTTGAGACCAATCGCGAAGCTGTCGAAACCGCTCGCGAACGCCTGCAACGCCAAAAAGTCGAACTCTCCACTCTCCAGGGGCAACTCTCACTCGCCACTCGCGAAGTCGAAAACTACAATACCCGCATCGAAAATGTTCGCTGGGAGCGCTCTGAATTAGAGAAGCGTGAAAACTCAGCCACCGATTCACGTCAATCTCTCGAATCCGAACTCGCCGCCACCCGCCAGCGCCTCGAATCTTTCGAAGACCAAACTCGTTCGCTGCAATCTCAGTCAGATTCCGCTCTCTCCTCAGAACAAGAACTTCTTGTCGCACTCAATGAGCTCCGCACCAATCTCGCAGTCGAGAAACGTGCGAAGCAAGCGGCAGAGGAACAACAACGCCCGATGGAAGCTCGTCTTTCCGAGCTCCGCGAAATCGCCATCCGCCGCGAGACCGAAATCGAAAATTTCCAACAGCGCATTCAATTATCCATCGATGAAAATACCTCACTTACCTCCCAAGTCGAAACCCATCAAATCGAGGCAGAAGATCTCCAACAAGAACTCTCGTCCCGTTCCCAAGGCCGCAGCGAGTTAATCAAGAACATCGAACTCGCGGAAGCTGGCCTATCCGAAATCCGCAAGCAGCTCGCGGCCATCAATGAACAAAAAGGGCGCGAAGAAATCTCCGCAACTAAGCTCGATCTGCGCCTCGAAAACCTTCTCTCTACCACCGAGGATCGTCACCAAATCACCCTCGAATCCTTCGAGCCAGACGCTCATTTACTTCTCAGCACGCTCCAAACCAGAAATGCTCGCAACGCCTCCGGCGCTGATGAGACCGATCCAGACGTTGAGATTGCCAACTCATCGTCAGACGACTCCGTTGAAATTCCAGACCTCCCTGGCGAGCCTAACTGGAACCACATCGAAACCCTTGTCCAAGACCTCAAACGCAAAATCGAGTCCATGGGACCTGTCAATGTCGATGCCATTGAAGAATACGACGAGTTCGAAGAGCGCCACAGCTTCCTTCGTAACCAACACGACGATCTCGTTGCATCTAAAGCCGAGCTACTCGAAGTCATCGAACGCATCAATGAGGAAACTCAGCGTCGCTTTTCCGAGACGTTCGCGCAAGTTCGGATCAATTTCCGCGACATGTTCAAAGAACTCTTTGGTGAAAAAGGCCAGGCCGACCTCACTCTGATCGACGAGAACGATCCACTCGAATCCGGCATCGAAGTCATAGCTAAGCCGCCAGGAAAAAAACTCCAGTCCATCACGCTCCTCTCCGGAGGTGAGCGTTCGATGACCGCCGTCGCTCTCCTATTCTCAATCTACATGATCAAACCTTCTCCATTCTGCGTCCTCGACGAGCTCGACGCTCCACTCGACGAATCCAACATCAATCGTTTCGTCAAGGTTCTCGACCGCTTCATCGATCGCTCACAATTCATCATTGTCACTCACTCCAAGCGCACTATGGCTCGCGCCGATGTAATGTATGGCGTGACAATGGAAGAATTTGGCGTTTCGAAACCCGTAGGTATGCGCCTAACCGCCTCCTCGGATATTAAAGCCGATGCCAAGTCCGCGGCTCAGAAGGCAGCCCTAAGACTTGATGCTTGAGAAACGTGAGCCTTTTGCGAAATTTCACCTAATCCTCCAAGTTTAGCAGCTTGCAATCTACGGCGATGCACTGAAAACTCAGTTCATCGCTTAGCGCCTTAACCTCATAATTTTTCGTCTCCTATGTCAAAACGCTTTCTCACCCCAATTTTCGTTCTGAGTATCTTCACCAGTATCGCTTCTGCCGATCCTGTCGAAGTCAACGGTATCGCCACCAAAGTCAATGGAAAGGTCATCACGAAAAACGAGGTCTCGTTCCTACTGGCTCCCATCTTCTCACAGCTCTCTACCCAGTTCCCAAGACGTGGCCCCGAATTCGTAAGACAGTTCGAAGAAGCACAACAAAAAGTCCTACAAGAACTCATCGACCGACAAATCATCCTCGATGAATTCAAGAAGCTTGGGGCATCCATAAATCCCACTATCATTGATGAAGAAGTCAAACGCCAGATCCACCAACTCTACAATGGTGATGAAAAGAAATTCCGTGATGAACTAAAAAAATCCCGGCTGACCATGGAAGGCTACCGCGAAATGACCCGCGAAAAAATGGTGGTACAAGCCATGCGCGCCCAACAATTCTCAGACGCGCCACCCGCCCTACCGAACGAAATTCAAAACGAATATAACAAAGTTAAAGACACCCTTCGTGATGTCACGCAGGACAAAATTACATTCCAGAAAATCTTCATTCCTTCCGCTGATCCCGATAACGCAGTCTCAACTCCGGATTCTCAACTCGCCCTTGCTGAAGATCTTACTGATAAAATCAACGCAGGCGTAGACTTTGCAGAAACCGCAAAAACTTATTCCAAAGACGCCTTCGCCGCTCAAGGGGGACTCCAAGAGAACGTCCCAAGGACTGACCTCTCCTCAGAATTTGCAGCCATCATTTTCGAGTCTCCCACAGATAAAGTCGTAGGCCCCTTACTTGACCCTCGTGGTTTCACCGTCATCAAAATCATCAGTAGGGACCTTGGCCCTGCACCACCGCTTTCCACAGTCCGCTCGATGATCGAAGAGCGCGTCACTCGCAACAAAACCTCCGCCCAATACGAGCGCTGGATCGAATCCCGTCGCAAACGTGCGATGATCGAATCCAAACTCTAAGCTTTCACAGACGAGTCCTGTTCCATGGAAGATCGCTACGAAATCAGAGGGAAAATCGCACAGGGAGGCCTGGGCTCGGTTTACAAGGCTCATGATACGCGCATGAGTCGCGATGTAGCGATCAAACGCATCCTCACCAGCGATAGCGAATCCTCTGCAACTGAGGAAGCAACTCGCCAACTCATCCAAGAGGCGAGCGCACTTGCGTCTCTGCAGCATCCCAACATCGTCACCATTTACGATGTCGGTAAAGACGAAGAAGGCCCCTTCGTTGTGATGGAATTACTCACCGGCCAAACCCTTGAGGAGATCATCTCCAACGCATCTTTCACCTGGGAAGATTTTCGCCAACTCGCCTTGCAATCTTTGGAGGCACTGATCGCTGCCCAAGAACTTCATATCATTCACCGCGACATTAAACCCGGCAACATCATGCTCACTTGGCTTCCATCAGGTAAGTTCCAAGTGAAAGTCTTCGACTTCGGCCTCGCAAAACTCTCAACCAAACCTTCACTCCAAACCATCGATCAATCCGATGGCGTTTTCGGTTCCATCTACTTCATGGGTCCAGAACAATTTGAGCGCATACCAATCGATCATCGAGTCGATCTTTATGCCCTAGGCAGTGTTTTCTACTACGCCCTCACGGGCACATACCCATTCGATGGCGAAAATGCCGTCGAAGTCATGGCCGCACACCTGCAGCACCACGTCATACCTATTGAGGAAATTCGCGCAGGCATCCCCCTCTGGGCCTGTAACTGGATTATGTGGCTCATTAATCGCCAACCTTCAGACCGTCCCGATTCCGCCCGCGACGCGCTTCATGTCTTCATGCAAAACGATAGCGCTCATAATTCGCCAGAATTAAGCACAGGTGAAGTCACTCCACCCGCCCCAGCCGAGCCGTCAAAGCGTCCAAAACTTGTCATTCCCGGCGCCGCACCCACTCCAAAAATTGTTGAGGAAACCAAACGCGGACAATCCCTTACAAAAACCGCATCAATTTCAAAGTCTCTCACACCGCCAGAAGGCTCAAAGCCAAGCATTCATTCCACGAGTCAAGCCTATCAAAATCCTGAGCCGTCTACGCCAGAGCCTAAACCCGTAGCCACACAGCATATTATCCCCGAAGCCCCTCCAGCAACGCCCCAAATCCAAGCTCCCGTTTTATCAAAAGCTCCTGTAACTCCTACTCTAATCAGACCTACTCCAACAGCGTCCGTGTCTACATCCCCCCCACTGAAGCCAGTTCTCGCAGGCGCCGCTACCTCGCTTACACCCATCTCACCTACTTCAAATCTCGTTAGACCCACTCCAGGAATCTCCATTACGCAAAAAACAAATACTAACAACAATCTAACCGAAAAATCCAGCTCTCCGGAGCAAGTAGCTCCAGTTCCAGTTCCAAAAAAAGGGATCCCTAATAGCGTTAAAGTCATGTTGGCCATCGTGCTCACTATCGTGATGACTTTCTTGATTCTTTTTATTCTCAATAGAAACAAACAAAACGCTGATATCGCTCTTTTCAATCAAATGATTTTGTTAGCTTCCAAAGAAAGCACAACTGAAGTCCCAGTTAATAACCACAAACTTGAGCTCCTCCTGACCAACGCATCATCCCCGACCGGACAGGAAGATCGTTCTGCTCTTTACAATGCACTAGCCTTAGCAAAAGCGGTCGACGCGACCGATGTTGATGCGAAAATCACTAAATACGCGACCAATCAAGACATGTATAAGGAAATTCGTGTAGTCCTATTTCGAGAAGTCATCGCAAGACGAAAAAGCTCGTCATCAGTCTATTCATTGGTCGCTTTTGCGAAGTCCTCCGCCGAACCACAAACCGCTCTTGCTGCTATCGATGCCTGTCGCCCGCTAGCTACGGAAACACATTTCCAAACCTTCCTCGACTTACTCAAAGAATCAACCAACGACTCAATGCGTAAGGCCGCAGAAAATAATCTTGGAGCCATCATCAGCAAAAGCAAATCATCCAATCTCTTCCGCACCTCCCTGGTTTCCACATACACCAACTCTCAAAATGATGAAGTCAAACACGCGACTCTACGCTTGTTAGCTCGCGTCGGTGGAGATCAAGCACTCAAATTTGTCAAAAAAGGGCTCGGTAGTCCTGATCGTAAAACAAAAATCGCAGCGCTCGGCGCACTCGGTAACTGGGTCGACAACGGAGGCTTCAAAATACTCATCGAGTATGTAGCCACTGAATCTGATCCTGCTAACCGGGAACTCGGGTTTGATGCAGCTGTCAAATACGCAGCTCTGACTAAAGATAAACCTCAACAAGCTTGGAAGCAAATTGCCGAACAAGCCAAAAGCCAAGAAGACGAAATGAAACTCATCAACGCTCTAGCAGGTTACTCTGCTGATCCATGGGTCTTCGAGATTATGAACCATATCGTCACAGCATCCAGTAATTCACTCGCGGTCGATCGCGCCAAAAAAGCTATCGCTTACCTCGAGGAAATGAAAAAGGCCCAAGGCGATCAATCAAAAGATAAATAACCTCCATTTCCCTTGTCCCCAGAACAACAACTCTCTCACCTCACCGCCGGAGCAGCTAAAGTCCTTTCTGAAAAAGAACTCCTGGAAAAACTCAAACTTGGGCGCCCACTGCGCGTCAAACTTGGAGTCGATCCCACTGCACCAGACATCCATTTCGGTCACACGGTCGCTCTCGAAAAGCTTCGCCAGTTTCAACTCCTTGGCCACCAAGCCGTCCTTCTCATTGGAGATTTTACAGCCACCATCGGAGATCCATCCGGCCGTTCCGCTACCCGTCCTCCGCTCACTCGCGATGAGGTGCTAGTCAATGCCGCCACCTACACCGAACAGGCATTTAAAATTCTCGACCGCGATCAAACTGAAATCGTCTATAACGGCGATTGGTTCCGCAAGATGAGCTATGAGGAAATCCTCAAACTCAATGCCCGCGTCACCTTGCAGCAAATGCTCCAACGTGAAGATTTCCGCAACCGCCTCGACTCCGGCCAAGAAGTCCGTCTCCACGAACTTCAGTATCCCGTCATGCAAGGCTGGGACTCCGTCGAAATTCGCGCCGATGTCGAAATCGGTGGGACTGACCAACTTTTCAATATCCTCGTCGGACGTGATATGCAGAAAGACGAGGAACAACCGCAACAAGTCGTCATGGTCATGCCGCTTCTCGAAGGTCTCGATGGCGTCAAAAAAATGTCAAAATCTTACGGCAACTACATCGGTGTTTCCGAGCCGCCGCAGGAAATGTTTGGAAAACTCATGAGCGTTTCCGATGAACTGATGGCGCGTTATTACACTCTCCTATTAGGTCAATCACTCGATCCTTCCAGCCACCCCATGGAGTCCAAAAAGTCCCTGGCTGAGCGACTCACCGCCCGCTATCACGGACAACCCGAAGCCACCGCCGCACGCAACGACTGGGATACTCGCTTCTCCAAAAAAGATCTCAACGCCGCAGAACTGCCCGAACTCGTCATTTCCAGCCTCCCTGAAGACCTAAGCGTTCTATCCATCACCGCCTTTGCATTTAAAACTGCATTCGATTTGGAAAAATCCAACGGTGAGCTACGTAAACAATTCATCCTCTCGGGATCCGTTCAACTCAACGGGCAGAAACTTACTGATCCAACATCTACCGTCTCACTTACATCCGGCGATACTTTAAAACTCTCCAAGAAACACGCCGTTCGTTTTATCTAACAAAAATATTATGAGAAACATCCTCCTCCTCGTAATTCTCTCCCTTCCTGCTCTCGCTGGTGAATCTCAACTCTTCAACGGCAAAGACCTTACTGGCTGGAAGGGCGATGCGAAATTCTGGTCAGTCAAAGATGGAGCGATCACTGGTGCCGCCACCAAAGAAAACCCAGTCCCGCAAAATACTTTCCTCATCTGGAAAGCCGGAGAAGTCTCAGATTTTACATTAGTTTTAAAATACAAAATGGTCCCAGGTGATGAGAAGAAATTTACCAACAGCGGCATCCAATATCGCGGCCATGTCATCGATGCTGAAAAATTCATCGTTGGCGGCTACCAAGCCGATCTCGAATACGGAGATAAATACAGCGGTATTCTCTACGAAGAAAAAGGCCGTGGTATCCTCGCTCAGCGCAGCCAACAAGTCGTCATCAAACAAGGCGAAAGCTCTGCCAAACCCAAAATCGAAGTCACAGGTAGCACCGGAGACTCCAAGGAAATCCAAGCAGCTATCAACAAAGACGATTGGAACGAATACAAGATCGTAGCCCAAGGAAATCATATCCAACATTTCATCAACGGCAAACTCACCGCAGACGTAACCGACAAAACCGCAGAAGCCCCCAAAAGTGGGGTCCTCGCCCTCCAAATGCACCAAGGATCTCCTATGCAGATCCAGTTCAAAGATATCGTTCTAACCACCAAGGACTAGGTCTCATCTTATGAGTTGCATAAAAACCTTGGCTTGCACCTCTTAGACTCCCCTGCTAACCAACCTCTCCTCCGCCGATGCACCCGTAGCTCAGTTGGATAGAGCATCCGCCTTCTAAGCGGACGGTCACTGGTTCGAATCCAGTCGGGTGCACTCTTGGTGCGCCCGTTTTATCCATCCAGCCGGAGGCTGCACCCCGGATGGTGGCACGGGACACAATCCAGTCGGGCGCGTTTTCTGCGCTGTCACTTAACCATCCAGAGTATGACTAAGTGACAATTTCGACACAATTTGCCTGTTGAGACAAATATGAAAATCGAGAGCTTTGCGATCGCTTCAGGCGAGTAGTTTTTTTCGCGCCGCTGAGAGTTTTTACAGCTCGCAACATGTATCCCATTTTCCAAATTAGCAACAACCTCCGAAACACTTTTTTAGTTAGCGCGTGCGCCATGCTACTGGTAGAAAAATCGCTTGCACAGCATTCAGACCTGACGAAAACGTCACCTGATCTAGCGAAACCCGGATCACCCGAAAATCCGATTTTCTATATCCAAGAATACCGAGTCAAAGGCGCGACCAAGATTAGCAACTTAGAAGTCGAAGAATCTGTTTACCCATATCTCGGACCTGCGCGTACAGCTGCCGATGTAGAAAAGGCCAGACAGAGTCTTGAGAAGGCCTACCATGACAAAGGTTACCAGACTGTCTCTGTCCTTATTCCTCAACAGAATCCGCGCCACGGAATTATCATTCTAGAGGTCGTAGAAGGGACCGTAGGTCGTCTCCGAGTGAACGGCGCAAATTGGTTTCTCCCAAGCAAAATCAAAGCCGCTTCCCCGTCCATGGCTGAGGGAGGAGTGCCGAACATGAATGATGTCCAGAGAGACATACTTGCTCTCAATCGCCTTTCTGACCGCCGTGTCACGCCAGAGCTCAAGGCTGGCTCTGTTCCCGGCACCTTCGATATCGATCTAAACGTCGAAGATAAGATGCCTCTTCACGGCTCAGTAGAACTCAACAATCGATATAGCCCCAATACCTCAGAACTGCGCCTGAACGCTGGTATTTCCTTTGCAAACCTCTTTCAACTCGGACACACCATCGGCTTCAGTGGGCAGATAGCTCCAGAAAACTTCGATGATGCTCTGGTCTACTCCGGATATTATCTCGCCCGAGTTTCTGATAAACTAAGCCTACTTGTCTCCGCAGTAAGACAAGACAGTGATATCTCCACACTTGGCGGTGGATCTGTAGTCGGCAAGGGCGAGGTCTTCACTTTACGTGCTCTTTTCGACATGCCATCGACAAATGGTTTCTACCAGTCTTTTGGTATCGGCTTGGATTGGAAAAGCTTTGGTGAGGATCTCCTTGTCGGAGATGGGAAAATTTCCGCTCCGATCGAATACTATCCACTCAGTGCAAATTACGGTGCTACATGGCTCCACGGCGAAGATGCATTCACCGATTTCAATAGTTCCCTCCTCTTCAATCTCCGCGGCCTTGGCTCTGATCGCGCAGCCTACGGCCAGAAACGCTTTGGAGCAAACGGCAGCTTCGTCGTCATTAAAAGTGACCTATCCCACACCCACGATTTAGAGGATGAATCGCAGCTCTTCGTGAAAATTCAGAGTCAGCTCTCAGATAAACCTCTCATCAATACGGAACAATACAGCGGTGGTGGCCTATCCAACGCGCGCGGCTATTTCGAAAGCACTGCACTTGGCGACAACGCCCTATTCCTTACCGGAGAATATCGCACCAAATCCCTTTTTGGGAAATCCACGAAGCGACAGCCACTCGCAAATGAGCTACGCTTCCACACTTTCGTCGATGCTGGCGCACTCCAAATCTACGATGCCCTTCCGGGCCAAGATTCCAGCACTTACCTCCTGAGCACAGGAGTCGGTGGCAGGCTCCGATACAAGAAGGTTTTAAATTCATCTCTGGATATCGCCTTCCCCTTGAATTCCGTCGCCACCGTCAAACAAGGTGACATTCGTGTCACATTTCGCGGCTGGATCGAATTTTAACACCGCTCATTTTTTAAAACTAGTAAATCGCCATGCTCCGTATCTCATATCGCTTCCTACTCTTATTCCCGCTCATCGCGCAGCTCAAAGCAGAAGACTCAGCAGACAAATGGTGGAACCCTGCATGGTCCCAGCAGCAAACCATCACGATTGATGCGAGTGCAGACTCCGCAGCACTGGGAGACAACCTTACCGACGCCACGATACTTGTCCGTCTTCATGACGGGAATTTCCAGTTCCTCGCAGCAGCCCAAGACGGTGCGGATCTCCGTTTCGTTTCCCCAGATGGAAAAAAAACTTATCCCTACCAAATCGAGCGCTTCGATAATCTGCTTAACGAAGGCTTCGTCTGGCTAAAAATACCTACCGTTAAAGCAGGTGAAAAAACCATCGTTAATCTCTACTACGGCGGCAACGAAGGCACCGGATCAACCAACCCTGTCGATGCATATGATTCCAACACCAGCCTTGCCATGCAGTTTGGCCAAACAGGCGCTAATTTCACGGACTCAACCATAAATGCAAATAACTCAAGTAACCCCGGAGTTATTTCTGATGGGGGCATCATCGGGAGTAGCCTGCGCCTGCTTGACACGCCACTTGTCATCCCGACTTCCGAGAGCCTCGATTGGAAAGCTGGCCAAGAACTCACCTGGTCAGCTTGGATTCGTCCTGCTGCACTCCAGAACAACGCCGTCATTTTTTCCAAAACATCTGGTGATAAATCTTTCCGTCTCCTTTTAGACCAAGGTTCACCCATCATCCAAGTCGGAGGAAAAGCATCCCAGCCAGGCGCGGCGCTGCTTCCTGCAACTTGGTCTCATGTTGCCTTCACTGCAACGGATGGAAACATCCAGTTATACGTTAATGGCATCCCTACCGGCTCTCTCGCAGCCGCCCTTCCTGATC